>NZ_CAXTBY010000185.1:0-4452 GCF_964242245.1 uncultured Methylobacterium sp.
AGATCACGGACGCCGCCCGCGACATGCAGACGATCCCGTTCTACATCGACCAGTCCGGCGGCATCTCGATCGCGCAGCTCGCCGCGCGCGCCCGCCGCCTGAAGCGTCAGAAGGGCCTCGACGTCCTCGTGGTCGACTATCTCCAGTTGCTCTCCGGCTCAGGCAAACGCAGCGACAACCGCGTGCAGGAGATGACCGAGATCACCACCGGGATGAAGGCGCTGGCCAAGGAACTCTCCGTGCCGATCATCGCCCTGTCGCAGCTCTCGCGCCAGGTGGAGAACCGCGACGACAAGCGCCCGCAGCTCTCGGACCTGCGCGAATCCGGCTCGATCGAGCAGGACGCCGACGTGGTGATGTTCGTGTTCCGCGAGGAATACTACGTCAACAACAAGAAGCCCCGCGAGGGCACCGAGGAGTTCTTCGCCTGGGAGGCGGAGATGAACCGCGTCCACGGCAAGGCCGAGGTGATTTTGGGCAAGCAGCGCCACGGGCCGACCGGCACGGTGGAACTGCAGTTCGACGCCAACATCACGCGGTTTTCCAATCTCGCCCAGGACGACCGGATGCCCGAGCGGATGTGACAGGCTGAAGCCCGTGCAACCGAGGGAGAGCGGCCGTGGCGGCTCCGAGACGCGCTGCGAAATTCGCCGGAACGGCCTACGAGGTCGATGTCTCGGCCTGGGCCCTGGAGCAGGCGCATCATCTGCGCGCGGGTTCGTGGGCGCGGCTCGACATCGCCCATCTCGCCGATGAGATCGAGGCCGTGTCCCGCACGGAACGTCACGCCCTGACGAGCGCGCTGCGCGTGATTCTGCTCCACATGCTGAAGTGGGACCATCAGCCGGAGCGCCGGATGCGCAGTTGGGTCTCCTCGATCCGGACGCAGAGGCTGGCCGTCGCAGAGCAGATCGAGGACAGCCCGAGCCTCGCATCGCAGGTCCCGCAACTCCTGCCCCGCGCCTATCGCCGCGTCGTCGAGGCCGGGAGCGAGACCGGCCTCGACGACGCGGCGTTCCCGAAGGCCTGCCCCTACGACTTCGACGCGATCATGGACCGCGCCTTCGCGTGGCCGCCCGAGGCCGAGCCCTGAGAAGCAACGGGGATATGGTAGGCTGTCCCAGGATCTGACGGATCGGAGACGCCGCGTGGCCCTCGGAACCCAAACCCGGCTGCCTGAGACCATCACCTTGAACGACGTGTTCGAGGCCGAGCGGCACGTGGTCGGGCTGATCCTGGCCGAGCCGGCCACCTACCGGATCATCGCAGCGATCCTGCGCGGCGAGGACTGGACCGAGCGCCTGCATCGCGGCGTGTTCGAGATCGCCGGCGAACTCGCGGCGGCCGGGAGGCTGATCACGCTCGAATCGGTGTTGCCGCGCGTCAGCGACGTGGGACCGGACGGTGCGCCGGCCGAAACCTACCTCGCTGCGCGGATCGCGGAGGCGCCGCCATCGTCACAGGCCAAGCCGCTGGCGCAACGGCTTGCCGCCGCTGCCCGCGCGCGTCACGGACCCGACATCTACGACCACGACCTCTACGCCTGGGCCTTCGAGCAGGCTCAACGCCTCCGGCGCGGGCAGTTTTCGGGTCTCGACGCGCTGAACCTCGCCGAGGAGATCGAGGACTTGGGCAGCGAGATCTACCGCCGGCTGGAGAGCGCGCTGCGCATCACGCTGATGCACCTGCTGAAGTGGGACCATCAGCCCGAGAAGCGCACGCGAAGCTGGACGATCTCGATCCGAAACAGTCGCCTGGACGCCGAAGAGGTTTTGGAACGTCATCCCGGCGTGAAGCGCCGTCTCGCAAACGGCGTCGCACGCGCGTATCGCCGAGCCCGGATCGATGCCGCTGGCGAGACCGGCCTCGACGAGGCGGCGTTCCCGGCCGAGTGCCCCTATCCTTACGACGACATCATGAACCGGGCGATCTCCTGGCCTCCTGAGCCGGACGCGCCGTGAGCACCCGGGGTCAGCCCGCCGTCACGAGCGCCCCGGGCTGCTTCACCTCGATCTCGATGAAGGCGATCGGATGCGCGGAGCCGTTCATCACGTCGTGGCGGATGCCGGCCGGGCGGCTGTAGGCCTGCCCCGCGGTGAGCGCGGTCTCGCCGACCGCATCGCCGTCGTGGACCCGGAGGATGCCGGCGACCAGCATCACCACGAAGTACGGCCAGCCGTGCTCGTGCCAGCCCGTCACCGCGCCCGGCTCGAAGTCCCAGCGCGTGATGCGCACGGTCGCATCGTCCTGCTGGATGGTGGGCGTCGCGGGGATCGTGCAGGCGAATGCCATCGCATGGTTCCTCTGGAAGTCCGCACGCGCGGCCGGCGCGACGGCGTACCGGGACCTGCCCGCAAGCGCCAGCACCGGGCATGCGTTGCAGGGCCTGTGCCTCCCGGGCCGTGACGCGGTACTTGCATCGGCGCAACCGGTGACGCGAACCCCGCGCGTCCGGACACCATGGACCAGAGCCTCGGAGCCCGACCATTCCGCACGGCAGCACAGCGCCCGCCGCACCCGGCGATCCCGGGACAGGGTCGGGCCACGGCGCCCGCCTCACCGTCGATCTCGGTGCGATCACCGAGAACTGGCGGCGCCTGCGCGCGCAGGCGCCGGGCGGCGCCTGCGCGGCAGTGGTGAAGGCCGACGCCTACGGCTGCGGCCTCGCCGCCGTCGCCTCGGCCTTGTGGCGGGCCGGCTGCCGCACGGTCTTCGTTGCGCATCTCGCCGAGGCCGAGACGGCGCGGCTCGTGCTGCCGGAGGCCGCGATCTACGTGCTGAACGGGTTGGAGCCCGGCAGTGCCGGCACTTACGCGGAGCGGAACCTGCGGCCCGTCCTCGGCTCCTCCGAGGAACTCTCGGAATGGGCGGCGTTCGGGCGCGGCGCGCTGCCGGCCGCGCTGCACGTCGACACCGGCATGAACCGCCTCGGGCTGTCCGTGCCGGACGCGCTGGCGCTCGCTGGCGACCCGCGGATCGCGGCGGCCGGGATCGACCTCGTGATGAGCCATCTCGTCAGCGCGGAGTTGCCCGGCGAGGCGGTCAACGCCCGCCAGATCGCCGACTTCGCCCGCGTCCGCGCCGCGTTCCCCGGCATTCCCGCCTCGCTCGCCAACTCGTCCGGCGTGTTCCTCGGCGCAGGAGCCCATCACGACCTGCTGCGGCCGGGCTACGCCCTGTTCGGCGGAAACCCGACGCCGGGCGGCCCGAACCCGATGCGGCCGGTGGTGCGGCTGGAGGCGGCGATCCTCCAGGTGCGCGACGTCGCGGCGGGCGACCGTGTCGGCTACAACGGTCGCTGGACGGCCCCCGGCCCAAGGCGGCTCGCCACCCTGTCGCTCGGCTACGCCGACGGCTACCCCAGGGCAGCGAGCGGGCGCGGCCACGCGCTCGTCGGCGGCGTCCCCTGCCCGATGCTGGGCCTCGTCTCGATGGACCTCATCGTCCTCGACGTGACGGAGGCGCCGGCGGCCAAGCGCGGCGACGCGGCCGTCCTGATCGGCGACGCGCTGGATCTCGACACGGTCGGGCGCACGGCCGGCACGATCGGCTACGAGATCCTGACGGGGCTGGGTTCCCGTTACGTTCGCACGTATACCGGGGGCTGACGCACACCGGCCGGCCCGGAAAAACGATGGCGAAGCTCCACCAGACCTTCATCTGCCAAGCCTGCGGCGCGGTGTACAACCGCTGGCGCGGGCGCTGCGAGGCGTGCAACGGCTGGAACACGATCGTCGAGGAGACGCCGGGCGGCTCCGGCCCGCAATCGGGCCCGGCCGCGACCCGGCCGGGCCGCGCCCGCGGGCGGGTGTTCCCCCTCGAAGGCCTGACCGGCGAGGCGAAGGAGGCGCCGCGGATGCCGTCCGGGATCGCCGAGCTCGACCGCGTCACCGGCGGCGGCTTCGTGCGCGGGTCGGTGATCCTGATCGGGGGCGATCCCGGCATCGGCAAGTCGACGCTGCTGATGCAGGCCTCGGCGGCGATGGCGGCGACCGGCGCGCGCGTCGCCTACATCTCGGGCGAGGAGGCGGTGGGACAGGTGCGCCTGCGCGCCGAGCGCCTCGGGCTGTCCGCCCACCCGGTGGAGCTGGCCGCGGAGACCAACGTCGAGGACATCGTCGAGACGCTGTCGCAGGGCCGTCCCCCGGCGCTCGCGATCATCGACTCGATCCAGACCATGTGGACGGAAACGGTCGAATCGGCCCCCGGCACGGTCACGCAGGTGCGCTCGTCGGCGCAAAGCCTGATCCGTTTCGCCAAGACCACCGGCACGGCGGTGATCCTCGTCGGCCACGTCACCAAGGACGGGCAGATCGCCGGCCCCCGCGTCGTCGAGCACATGGTCGACGCGGTCGCCTCGTTCGAGGGCGACCAGGGCCACCACTTCCGCATCCTGCGCGCGGTGAAGAACCGCTTCGGGCCGACCGACGAGATCGGCGTGTTCGAGATGAC
>NZ_CAXTBY010000186.1:0-4426 GCF_964242245.1 uncultured Methylobacterium sp.
CTCAACATCTAGCGGCGTCCGCCGCCCGGGCCACCGAGTCCGCCGAACCCACCCGGCCCTCCGGGACCGCCGCCAAAACCTCCGGGTCCGTTGAGCCCGCCCGGGCCGCCGGGAAGGCCCAGGCCTCCGTGGCCGCCGGGTCCGAACCCGCCGGGGTCCGGGCGGGTATCGAGGCCGGGCATGGTCCCGGGATGTCCGCCCGGCGCGAGACCCGGGCGTCCCGGGCCGTCCGGCCCTTGGCCGGGGAATCCTTGGCCGGCGCCCCCTTGGCCGGGCAGGCCGCGCGGGTCGATCCGATCCGGCCGGTGCTCGAAGCGCGGCGCCTCGCGGCCGTTGGCCGGACCCGGCGCGGGCCGCCCGTCGACGCGCAGGCGCTCCACGGTGAGGCGTCCGTCGGCGTCGGGCTGCAGGGTCAGCACCGCCCGCACGCTGCCGCGGCGGGGGATTGCGGCGGCGGCACCGGAGACGGGAAGGCCCGAGCCGAGGTTCAGCCGGCCCCCGCTACGGCCGACATAGGCCTCGACCGAGACCCGGGCGAGACCCGGCGGGAACGGCGGGCCGGCCTCGGTGGCGCGGGCGTGCCTCAGCACGCCGGCCGCGGCCTCGCCGGTGAGCGCGGCCCTGCCCCCTACCAGGGCACCGGCACCGTCGAGGCGCAAGGCTCCGATCCGCGGTCGGCCCTCGGCATCGCGCCGCACCGGGCCGGCGACGTGAGCGGGACCGGCGGAGCGCGGCTCGATCAGGCTCGCGACGACGACCCCGTCCGGCCGGCGCAGGCCGCTCACCGCGACCCAATCGCCGACCGCCCAGCCGCCCGCCATCCCGGCGGTCGAGACCCGCTGGCCGAGCACGGTCATCCCACCCCTGGCCACCGCCTCGACCGGACCGACGACCTCGCTTGTCACGTCGATCCGCCGGGTCGACAGGCCGCCGGCCTCCGCGTGGGCGACGCAGCGCACCACGTGGCCGATCCGCAGGTCGGAGCCCCGGGCCGGCGCCCCGTCGATGCGCACCGCGACGTCGGCGGGATAGGCGATGCGCAGGTCGTTGACGACGATCGAGCCGAAGCGGCGGATCGTGCCGATCATGCCCGTGCCGCCGATGCCGCGATCCTCGCCGGCCGGGCCGTCCGCCGGTCGCGCGCCGGTGCCGCCGATGCCCTGGTCGCGGGGCGCCTCCTGCGGCCGGGCGCGGCCGGGCAGGAGCAGGCCGGCGGCGCCGGCGAGCCACCGCAGGACGCGGCGGCGGTTCGGGTCGGGTCCGCGCCCGCTCCTCACGGGTCGCCAGCCTTGCCCGCCGCGGCCGGCGGCACCGCCTCGGCGTAGACGTAGAGCCCGAAGTTCCAGCGGTGGCTGCCGCCGGGATCGGTGGCGCAGGCCGCGTGCGCCTCGCGGTTAGCCTGGGCCAGCGCCTCCATCGCGATCTCCCGTGCGCGGGCTTCGAGGCGGGCGGCCAGTTCCGGCGAGAGCCCGTCGTAGTGCACGGCGCGCTCGAGGAAGCGGGGCGCCTCGCCGACGATGTTGGCGACCGAGGCCGCGATGTGGTCGTGGAGGTTGCGCCCGAAATAGTAGAGCTGCGGCTCGCCGCCCCGCGGCACGTAGGCGGCCTCGGCCAGCACGATCCGGTCCTCGGCATCGAGGGCGGCGAGCCCGCGGTCGAGCCACTCGTCCAGCACCGCCCGGGGCCGCAGGTCGCGGGTGATGCCGGCGACCAGCGCCTCGAAGGACGGCGCATCGCCCGCGCGGCGCAGCGGCAGGGGCCGGCCGGCGCGGTCGGTGAAGGCCGGGTCGGCAAGCCACCGGGCGATGATCCGGCTCGTGCGCGACACCACCGCCGGCACGGCGCTCACCGGCGCGCCGGCGCCGCGGAGCCGCCGCACCTCCTTGCGGTGGATGCCCGTGAGCAGGGAGACGCGGCTGTCGGTCTGCTCCTTGCCGGGCAGCGCGAAGTCGTACTCGGCGACGTTCACGTAGAGTTCGCGCAGCAGGTTCGTCAGGGCCGGGAAGGTGATGCCGCGGGCCACGAACAGGCGCACCAGCGGGCGCAGCAGGCGCGCCGCCGGCGCGTGCAGGGCGGCCCCTTCGGACGTGTCGGCGGTGGTCTCGGGCATGGATGGAGCTTCAGCGTGTCCCCGCGAGACGCCGCCCGCGCCGTGGCCCCGCCCGCACCGAGGCACGGTGCGGGCGTGTTCGCGAAAAACCCTTAGCGGCCCCGTCGTGGGACACAATCCCGCCCCGTGCGCGGGCGCACCTCGGCTGACGGCCCTTCAATTGACGTGGGAATTTTACACACATAACCATCCGGAGCAACGAACCCCCAACCCGGATGCGCGGGAACGACGCGATGACCGAACTGAGACGCCCCCTCGCCTGCCCGCCCCTGCAGTCCCTCGACGCGAATGCGCGGCCGCCTGCCTCGTCGCCCTCGCGCTGCCTGCCATCTGGATCGCCGCCGCGGACACGGCCCATCGCGGCGGGACCCCGAGGGCACGCAGGCCGCCGCCCCGCGATCCCCTTCCGAGGGGACGGCGCTCCACCCCACCCCGTGAGGAGCCCAGAGATGATCTTCATTCCGGCCCAAGGTCCGGCCTCCTGCCGGCGCGACGAGCCCGGGGGGTGCGGCGGCGCACGCGTCCTCGACCTGGCGATCTGCATGATCCTCGCCGTGATCGTGGTGAGCCCGCTGTTCCTCGCCCTCTGACGGTGCCGGCCGCTTCGTGAGGCGGTCCGGCCCTCGTCCGGGGGAGCACGCAGGCGGCGCCGTCCCCAGGGCGGCCTCGGCGCGGCCTGCGGGCCTTGCAGCGGGTCCGGCCGCGATCCTACGTACTATGCCCCCGGTGCGGCGGGCTTTCGCGCATCCGTCCTCGTGCGGAACGGGCACAAGAACAGGTTCCGAGGCATCGCTTCCAGGCGATAGACCTACGATCGACTGTCAAGACGACCGCATTCCGGTCTCGACAACGGGCGAATAGTGTTCCAGCATCGTCCGCGTGGCTGCAGCCGCGTCGAGCGCGGTGTGGTTGACGATCGGCGCGGGCGACCCAGCTTGGGACGCGCAGGGGAATTTCACGCAACACAGGACCGACCGTGACTGCTTCCATCCTCACCCGGCTTCGGACACGCGCCCTCGGCGCCGCATGGGCTGCCCTTGCCACCCTCCCGTCCGCGCACGCGCAGACCCTGCCGCAGTTCGATGCCGCGCGCGGGGCCTTCCTGATTCACGGGAACTATTGCGGGCCGGGCAACCGCGGGCCGGGCTACCCGCCGATCGACGCCCTCGACCGTGCCTGTGCCCACCACGACGCCTGCACGCCCGATCGGGCCTCGGGCCTGCTGCCGCACTGCGCCTGCAACGCGCGGCTCCGCATCGAGGCCGGCCGCGTCGCCCGCGATCCCGGGACGCCGCGATCGGTGCGCGACACGGCGCAGTTCATCTCGGAGGGCGCCGACGCCCTGCCCTGCGCCGACTGAGGCGCCGGCGGGGAACCGCCGGGCTTCTCGCGCGTCCGGGCCGGGCCGCGCGGCCCGGGATCGCGGGTCACCGAGGAACGTCAGGCCGCGTCGGCGGACGTTGCCCCCGCCGTGGGATCGCCCTTGCTGGCATCACCCTTGCTGGCATCACCCTTGGGCCCGCCCTTGGCGACGCCGACCAGGGCCGGCCGCAGCACCCGGTCGCCGATGACGTAGCCCGACTGCACCACCTGCACGACCGTGCCGGATGGAACCTCGGCATCGGGCACCTCGAACATCGCCTGATGGCGATTGGGATCGAAGCGCTGGCCCTTGGGCTCGACGAGCTTCACGCCGTGGCGCTCCAGGGTCTTGGCGAGATCGCGCTCGGTCAGCTCGATACCGTCGATCAGGCCCTTGAGCGCACCCTCGGCCACCTCCCGCGCCTCGGCCGGCACGCTGTCGAGGGCCCGGCGGATGTTGTCGGCGACGTTGAGCACGTCGCGGGCGAAGTTCGTCACCGCGTAGGTCCGCCCGTCGGCGACCTCGCGCTCGGTGCGGCGGCGCAGGTTCTCCATCTCGGCGAGCGTGCGCAGAATCCGGTCCTTCAGTTCGTCCCGCTCGGCCGTCATCGCGGCGAGCGCCGCGTCCGGCGCCGGTTCGGACCCGTTCGCGTGAGCCGCATCGGGACCGGTCTCGGCCGTGTTCTGACGCGGGTCGTCGTGCTGCATGTCGTTGCTCATCATCGCGATTTCGTTCATCGGCGAGGGTTTCGGAGGCCGGCGTTGATATCAGGCGGCCGGGCCACGAAATCAACCCGGCGATCGGCATCGCCTCCGGGCCGGCGATCTCCGGCATCGTCAAGCCTTATCTCCGTTCGTCCTGGCGGCGCCGATCCTCGCTCGCGGCGGCACGGCCGGGTTCAGGCGAGGTGCCAGCCGGCCTCGATCTGTCCGACGAGGTGCTGGTGCGCCTCC
>NZ_CAXTBY010000187.1:0-3046 GCF_964242245.1 uncultured Methylobacterium sp.
GCGCCCTGCTACCTGAAATCGCACAGCCAGGGCGAGTACGTGTTCGACCACGGCTGGGCCGACGCCTACGAGCGGGCCGGCGGGAGCTACTACCCGAAGCTCCAGGTGAGCGTGCCGTTCACCCCCGTCACCGGGCCGCGCTTCCTGATCGCGCCCGGCGCCGATCCGGACATCGCGACGAGCGCCCTCGTCGCGGGCCTGCGCGCCCTGCGGGCCGAGACCAAGGCGTCCTCGATCCACGTCACCTTCATGCCGGAGGCGGACTGGGCGCGGGCGGGTGCGGCGGGCTTCCTGCAACGCACCGACCAGCAGTTCCACTGGGAGAACGCCGGCTACGGCTCGTTCGAGGATTTCCTCGGTGCGCTGGCCTCGCGCAAGCGCAAGAGCATCCGGCGCGAGCGGCGCGACGCGCTGAGCCCCGGCATCACGATCGAGCACCTGACGGGAGCGGACCTCACCGAGGCGCACTGGGACGCGTTCTACGAATTCTACGCCGACACCGGCGCGCGCAAGTGGGGCCGGCCCTACCTCAACCGGCGCTTCTTCTCGCTGCTCTCCGAGCGGATGGCGGACCGCGTGCTGCTGGTCATGGCCAAGCGCGGCGGGCGCTACGTCGCCGGCGCGATCAACCTGATCGGCGACACCGCGCTCTACGGGCGCAACTGGGGCTGCATCGAGGAGCACCCGTTCCTGCACTTCGAGGTGTGCTACTATCAGGCGATCGACTTCGCGCTCGCCCGCGGGCTGAAGCGCGTAGAGGCCGGCGCGCAGGGCGAGCACAAGCTCGCGCGCGGCTACCGGCCGGTGCTGATGCACTCCGCCCACGACATCGCCGACCCGTCCCTGCGCCGCGCGGTGGCCGACTACTTGCAGCGCGAGCGCGCCCACGTCGACGCGATGGTCGGCGAACTCGACACCCTGACGCCGTTCCGGCGAACCTGCACGGAAGACTCGTGAGTATGAGCCCGATCGACCGCATCAGTGCCTACGCCGACGAGCTGACGGCGCTCCGCCGCGACCTCCACGCCCATCCCGAGATCGGCTTCGAGGAGGTGCGGACCGCCGGCATCGTCGCGGATCTGCTCGAAGGGTTCGGGATCGAGGTTCATCGCGGCATCGGCGGCACCGGCGTCGTCGGCCTCCTGAAGGGGCGCACCGACAGCGGCCGGCGCATCGGGCTCCGCGCCGACATGGATGCCCTGCCGATCGAGGAGGAGACCAACCTCCCCTACCGCTCGACCGTGCCGGGCAAGATGCACGCCTGCGGGCACGACGGCCACACCACGATGCTGGTCGGCGCCGCGCGCTACCTCGCCGAGACCCGCGACTTCGACGGCACGGCGGTGTTCGTGTTCCAGCCGGCCGAAGAGGGCCTCGGCGGCGCCCGCGCGATGCTCGCCGACGGCCTGTTCGAGCGCTTTCCCTGCGACGAGATCTACGGGCTGCACAACCAACCCAACGGCCCGCACGGCATGATCAAGCTGCGTGCCGGCCCGGTGATGGCGGCCGCCGACTTCTTCGACATCCGCATCAAGGGCCGCGGCATCCACGCGGCCCAGCCGCACCGCGGCATCGACCCGATCGTGGTCGCCACCGCGCTCGCGCAAGGCTTGCAGTCGATCGTCTCGCGCAACGCCGACCCGCTGAAGTCGATCGTGCTGTCGATCACCCAGATCCACGCGGGCGCCGCCTACAACGTCATCCCCGACACGGCCCACATGGCCGGCACGATCCGCACCTTCGACCGCGACCTGCGCGACCTCGCCGGCGCGCGCATCCGCGAACTCGCCAAGGGCTTTGCCGCCGCCTACGGCGCCGAGATCGAGGTCGACATCCAGGACAGGTTCTCGGTCCTGGAGAACGCGCCCGAGCAGACCGCGGCGGCGATCGCGACCGCGACCGAACTGCTCGGCTCTGACAACGTCGATCCGAACGCCAGCCCGAAGATGGGCAGCGAGGACTTCGCCGACATGGCGATGGCGGTGCCCGGCGCCTACGCCTGGATCGCCGGGTCGCCCGGCGCCGGCCTGCACAACCCCGGCTACGACTTCGACGACACGATCATCCCGATCGGCAGCGCGTTCCTCGCCCGCCTCGTCGAGCGCCGTGCCGCCGCCTGATGCCGACGATCCACGATTTCGCGCCGGCGGGCGCGGACGGCGCCCCTCATCCGCTGGCGCAGTATCGGGGCAAGGTGCTGCTCGTCGTCAACACCGCCTCGAAGTGCGGCTTCACCCCGCAATACGAGGGCCTGGAGGCCCTGTGGCGGCGCCACCGCGCGGCGGGCCTCGTGGTGCTCGGCTTCCCCTGCAACCAGTTCGGCGGCCAGGAGCCGGGGGACGCCGCCGAGATCGCGCGGTTCTGCAGCCTCACCTACGAGGTCAGCTTCCCCGTGCTCGGCAAGGTCGACGTGAACGGAGCGGGTGCCGATCCGCTGTTCCGATACCTCAAGGCCCAGCGCCGAGGGCTTCTCGGGACGGCGGGCATCAAGTGGAACTTCACCAAGTTCCTCGTCGGCCGCGACGGGGGCGTGATCGGCCGCTACCCGCCCACTGCCAAGCCCGCCTCCCTCGACGGTGCGATCGCGGCGGCGCTGGGGCCTTGAGCGGCCCCGGAGGTCAGGTGTCTTCCGGGACGAGGGCGCCGTCTCGCGCGGTCCCCGCCCGCGCGCCCGGGACGGCCGCGAGCAGGCTGCGCGTATAAGGGTGCTCGGGCGCGCGGAAGAGGTCGGCGGTCGAGCGTATCTCGACGATCGTGCCGCGGTGCATCACCGCGATCCGGTCGCAGATCGCGGCCGCGACGCGCAGATCGTGGGTGATGAACAGCATCGCCAGCGACAGGCGCCGCTTCAGATCCTCCAGCAGCGCCAGCACCTGCGCCTGGACCGAGACGTCCAGCGCCGAGACCGCCTCGTCGGCCACCAGCACGTCGGGATTCAGCGCCAGGGCGCGGGCGATGGCGATGCGCTGGCGCTGGCCGCCGGAGAAGGCGTTCGGGTAGCGGTCGGCCGCCCGTGGATCGAGCCCGACGAGGGCCAGGAGTTCGC
>NZ_CAXTBY010000187.1:3146-4421 GCF_964242245.1 uncultured Methylobacterium sp.
TTGCCGGAGCCCGATTCGCCCACGAGGCCCAGCGTCTCGCCGCGGCGCACGTCGAAGGCGACCTCCTGCACCGCCGCGACGACCCGCGGCTTGCCGAACAGCCCGGCGCGGGTGGAGAAGGTCTTGGTCAGGCCGACGACCGAGAGGGCGACCGCGTCCGTCACGGGCACCCGCTCCGGCGGCACGAGGCTGGGGACGGCGGCGAGCAGCGCCCGCGTGTAGGCGTGCTGCGGTGCGGCCAGAACGGCCCGCGCCGTGCCGGACTCGACGAGGCGTCCGTGCTGAAGCACGGCGACGTGGTCGGCGATGTCGGCCACCACCCCGAAATCGTGGGTGATGAACAGCACGCTCATCCCGCGCCGGCGCTGGAGGTCGCGGATCAGCGCCAGGATCTGCGCCTGCGTGGTCACGTCGAGCGCCGTCGTCGGCTCGTCGGCCACGAGCACCGAGGGTTCGAGCGCCAGCGCCATCGCGATCATCGCCCGCTGCCGCTGTCCGCCGGAGAGCTGGTGCGGGTAGGCCCGCACGATCCGCTCCGGGTCCGGCAGGCCGACCTCCGCGGCGAGCGCCGACACGCGGGCGCGGCGCTCAGGCCCCGTGAACAGGCCGTGCGCCTCGTACATCTCGGCGATCTGGTCGCCGATCCGCATCACCGGGTTCAGCGCCGTCATCGGCTCCTGGAACACCACGGCGATGCGCCGCCCGCGGAGCCGGCGCCAGCCGGACTCGTCCAGAGTGAGAAGGTTGCGGCCCTCGAACAGGATCTCTCCGGCGGTCGGCCTCACACCCCGCGGCAGCAGGCCGGTCAGCGCGTAGGCGCTCATCGACTTGCCGGAGCCGGATTCGCCGACGACGCAGAGGATGTGTCCCGGCATCAGGTCGAGGGACAGGCCCTCGACGGCGTGAGGACGGTCGGCGCCCTCGGGCAGGGCGATCGTCAGGTCCCGAACCCGGACGATCGGCTCGGCCATCAGGCGGCGGCCCCCGCGGTCAAGCTCCTGCGGCGCGCGCGCACGTCGAGGCCGGTCTCGCCCAGATCCCAGAACAGGCCGGCCATGATCGCGAGGCCCTCGCGGGTCATCGTGCCGAGCATGTGCTCGTCGGGGCCGTGCTGGAGGCAGGCGGGATAGGAATGCGGCACCCAGAGCGTCGGCAGGCCGAGGATTTCGGCGAATGCGTCGTTGGGCAGCGAGCCGCCGAGGTTCGGCAGCAGCGCCGGACTCTTGCCGGTGCTGGCGCGGATCGAGTCCATCGCCCAGCCGACCCACGGGTCCT
>NZ_CAXTBY010000188.1:0-4333 GCF_964242245.1 uncultured Methylobacterium sp.
CCGCCTCATGATCCGAAAGCTCTGCCAGACCCCAAAATGATCCCGGACAGACTCTGAGGTTTTCCTGTTTTCAGGCCCTAAAGCGTGATGCTGTCAGACGTGCAATGGGGTGAGTTGGAGCCGCTGATCGCGGCCTGCCGCCCAAAAGGCAAGACGCCGCCCCAGGAGCTTCGACGCACGATCTCGGCGATCCTCCGGCGTCACCGGAACGGGGCGAAGTGGCGGGCCAGTCCCGAACAGCTCGGCCCCTGGTGGCAGGCAGCCCAGATCTTCATCCGCTGGGCACGCGCCGGCGTGTGGGAGCGGTTGCTCGACCGCGCGCAGGAGCGCGGCATCGCTTTGGGTATGGTCTTCCTCGACGGCAGCAACGTGCGGGCTCACCAGAAGGCGGCGGGCGCTGCCAAAAGGGGGGCTGCGGCCGAGCGAGATGCGCGTGAAGCACTTGGCCGCTCACGGGGCGGCTATGGCACCAAAGCCTGCGTGATCGCCGACGGTGCGGGCCGGGCCATCGCCTTCCGCCTCGCGCCGGGACAAGCTCACGAACTGCCTCACGCCATCCCCCTGCTCGATCAACTGCCCGGCGTGCCAGGGGCGTACGCGTCCGGTGATGGCCGCGCTCGACGGCATCGCGCACTCGGCTGAAGCCTGACCTTAATGCCGGCGTTAAGGTCAGCGGGTTGGGGCGATGCGGGTCGAGGTACTGGAGGGGGCCGAACGACGGCGGCGCTGGTCGTTCGAGGATAAGGCGCGGATCGTCGAAGCTTCGTACGAGGCGGGAGTGTCGGTGTGTTCGGTGGCGCGCCGGCACGGGATCGCCCAGGGCCTGCTGTTCACGTGGCGACGCCAAGCTCGGCAAGGCCATTTGGGCGGGGACGAGCAGGCCCCGGTCTTCGTGCCCGTCGCGATCACCCCGCAGCCGTCCCCGGCAGTTCCGGCTCTGCAGTCAGATGATCCTGGTGTTCAGGCCCAGCCGCGTCGAGCGCGGCGCAAGACCGGTGTCATGCAGATCGATCTCGGCGGCGGTCGGCGTCTCACGGTCGACCGGGACGTCGATGTCGCGGCGCTGCGTCGGGTGCTCGATGCCCTGGAGGGCCGATGATCCCGCTGCCGGCCAACGTGCGGGTCTGGCTGGCCACCGGCCACACCGACATGCGCAAGGGCTTCTCCAGCTTGGGGATGATCGTCCAGGAGACGCTGCAGCGCGATCCCCATTCCGGGTATCTGTTCGTCTTCCGTGGCCGCCGCGGCGACCTGATCAAGGTGATCTGGCACGATGGCCAGGACGCGTGCCTGTACACCAAGCGGCTCGACCGCGACCGTTTCCTATGGCCGTCGGCAGGGGATGGGGCGGTGACGATCTCAACGGCGCAGTTCGGCTACCTGCTCTCGGGCATCGACTGGCGCATGCCCCAGGAGAGTTGGCGTCCGAGCACCGTCGGCTGAGGATAACGCATTACAAAAGCTGAGTAATATGCTCTTCTGCCAGCGTGCCGAACGCGCCTGAGCCGCTACCGCTTCCCACGGATCTCGCTGCCACCCACGCCATGATCCTGGCCGAGCGGGCGGCGCGGCTCGTGTCCGAGATCGCGGTCGAACGGCTGAAGCTGGAGGTCGCCCGGCTGCGACGGGAGCGCTTCGGAGCCTCCTCGGAACGCAGCACCCGGATCGACCAGCTCGAACTGACGCTGGAGGATCTGGAGGAGACGCTGGCCGAGATCAACGCCCAAGCGACGAGCGAGCCCGAGGCGCACGCCACCACGGCGTCCTCCCAGCGCAAGCCCGCTCGTAGGCCGTTGCCCGAGCATCTGCCGCGCGAGCGCATCGTCCATCCCGGCCCGACGACCTGCGCCTGCTGCGGCGGAGCGCGCCTGCGCCAGCTTGGCGAGGACGTCACCGAGACCCTGGAGCGGATCCCGGCACGCTGGGTCGTGATCCAGCACGTACGCGAGCGCTTCTCCTGCAGCGACTGCGAGACCATCGCGCAGAACCCGGCCCCGTTCCACCCGATCCCGCGGGGCCGGGCCGGCCCGAACCTCCTGGCCGAGGTGGTGATGGCCAAGTTCGGCCTCCACCTACCGCTGCATCGCCAGAGCCAGCGCTTCGCCCATGAAGGCGTGCCGATCGACGTCTCGACGTTGGCCGGCTGGGTCGGGGCCGTCACCACCGCTCTGTCGCCCCTGGTCGCCCGGATCGAGGCCCATGTCCGGGGAGCCGACCGCCTCCCTCTCGACGACACGCCGGTGCCGGTCCTGGCCAAGGGGAAGACCCGCAGGCCGGCTCTGGACGGTGGTGCGCGACGACCGCCCCTTCGGTGGACCCGAGCCGCCGGCCGCGGCCTACTTCTACTCCCTCGACCGCGCCGGCGCGCATGCCGAGACCTGGCTGTGCGACTTCCACGGCCTCGTGCAGGCGGACGCCTTCCCGGGGGTCGGCCGGCTGTACGACCCCGGCCGCAAGCCGGGTCCGATCCGAGAGGCGGCCTGCTGGGCCCATGCCCGACGCAAGTTCTTCGAGCTGGCCGACCTGAAGAAGGCTCCGATCGCGATCGAGGCGGTGAAGGCCGTACCCGTAGGTACACTTTGCTGGCATGCATCGTCTTTGGCGGCGACCATGTCGTTCTTGGCCCCGGCCATCAGCTCCGCATCTTTCACGTTCGCGTCCTTCATTCGGTTCGTGGGACAAGACCTGTCTGTCGGGTCACGTAGAGGGCCAACCATCTCTGTCGGACCTGCTCGAACAGCGCGCGGGGCAGTTCCCCATAGACGACGCTGGCGGGATCGTCCCTACTGGCGCGGCGCAGGTCCGGACCTGGCCAGACGAAGCGGTTGGCCTCGGTGACGATGACCCAGGACTGGGCGTCGTCGAGACCAAGGCGGCGCTTGGTAGCGGCGGGAAGCTCGATCCCGTGGCCGGCCTCGTCCGGCGGCGCGTGCGTGATCGGCAGGGCGACCACGATCCGGTCGCCGGCATCATCCGTGACCGTCAGCAGAACGGCACAGGGCCGGTCCTTGCTGCCTTCCTCTTGACCGCGCCGGTGCTCACGCTGACACAGATAGGCGTAGCGGATCACGAGACCCGGCGTCGGCGCGGGGAACGTCACGCGTCAGGTGTGAGCTCGTGGTCGAACGCGGCGGACGCCGCCGACGGTGCCACCTGCCGCACGGCCTCGGCATCCGCTGCCGTGAATTCCTCGATGCCGAGCACCTTGCGGTCGCGGCGCTTGAGCCGGTGGTATTCCTCGGTCGAGAGCAGGACGCAGATCTCGCGGCCGTTGCGGGTGACGGCCACCGGCTGGCGCAGCGCCATGTCCTAATACCGGCCGATGTTGCGCTGGAAGTCGGCGGCCGAGACGGTAATCACGTCCATGAGTTCCTCTTATGCGTTTCATGCATCTTACATGAATTGCATGATCTGTCCGGCTTCCTGTTTATTTGAATGCCCCTGCAGCGGCTGCACCGCAGCCGCGTTCAGGGATGGGAGCCTCGCGCCGGAGGTGCCGAGGCCGGCATCTGCAACAGCCGCTGCCGCACCTTGCAGACGGCGACAACCCGCATGGCCGTGTGTTGGATGGGCTTGGGGATGCGACGACCCGCACGGTGAAGGGCAATGTACTGGTTCAGACGGTGGCGCTCGATGGCCTTGAGGCCGTAACGGCGATGGTCGAGGCAGATCGCCACGCATTGCTAGTGCAGCTGCGCGTCATCAGCACTCCGGTCACCTGAAAATGCCTGATCGTGGCGGTCAGCGACGCGGACCATATGTTTACTCTCTAAGACCGCCAATTTTTTGCATCTTGATGAGATCGAGCGCGAGGGTCGGCGTTTCGACCGGCAAACGCGTGAAGCCATGATGGCGATAGAACGCTTCGGCTGCCGGAGAAATGGCGTGCACCACGACGAGCCGTGCCGATACTTCCATCGATGCCCACGAGGCGCGGTGTATGACATCGGCGAGCATGGCACGGCCCAATCCGTGGCCTTGCCACGCGCGGTCGATCGCCAGACGACCGAGCAGGATCGCCGGGATATGACGCGGCATGTTCCGGCGCATCGCTCCGGTCACGTCCTGGGCGAGAATTTGTCCCATGTTCAGGGCGGCATAACCGATGATCCGGTTCGCACCGGTCGGGCAGACGACGTAGCTGCGGCTCGCCGCGTTCTGGAGGTTATGCCACGCCCGCTGCCGTAGCCAGTCGTCAAGAACCGGCTCGCCGGAATCGAAGGCCGAACCGTCATGCGCCTCGGTGAGCAGGACCGGCGCGTCGAAAAGGGCCGTCTCCTCAGAGCCTGTTTGAGCGGCTGATCTCAGGCAGGATTGTTGAGAGCGTTGGCGG
>NZ_CAXTBY010000189.1:0-4321 GCF_964242245.1 uncultured Methylobacterium sp.
AGGCGATGCCCGCCGGGCGCGGCAACCGCTCCGACTGGATGGCCCGGCCGGGGCGGCGGTAGGGGGCGCCAAGCCCGTCAGGACGACAGTCGCGTTCGTCAATACGCCTTGGCTTGTCCGGTCACCTGAACCTCGACGGCATAGTCGCCGAAATGGTCGGGCAGCGCATTCGCAGCCGCCCTGGTCTGTGCGAAGACCATGACCGCCCAGTCGTCGCCGCTCTGGTTCAGGCCGAGGCCGACGGAGAGATCGTCTCGGCCGGAGACATACTCGGACGCGAAGGCATCCTTGGCCGCCTGGGCCGCCGGCTTCGCCGCCAGGAGCTTGGCTCGCTCAACACCCATGATCCCCTCCGTCAGGCGCCAGTATGTATCTCAAGTTCCAGTGCATCAAGAACGGGCCGGATCGGATTGGCGAACGTGACGCCGCGACTGTGGATACCGCCCGTCTCGGTTCCGGCAAACAGCAGCGCGGCGGGCGACCCGTCGGCGGTGAAGATCAAGGCACCGCTGTCGCCGCCCTGTGAGAACGCACGATCCTCGCTCTCGACGGCGATCTGGTTGTCGAAGCGCGCGAGACGCTCGCCGGTGCCGAGGGCCATGGCGACGACGAGGTTGTCGACGCTGATCGACGTGACCTTGCCCTGGGTATAGCCCGTCGTGCGCCCGACCTTGCGGACAGGATCGTTCGTCAGGAGCTCTTCGACGATCTTGCCGACCCGCCAGGAGGTGGCGGCGTCCTGCGGGTCGGTCACGACGGATCCGTCGTGCTCGATGTCTCCGAGCAGCGTGGCGAAGGCGCAGTCGACGAAGTTGCGCGATTCCGCCTCGAACGCGATCGGGATGGCCCGGAAAAGGACGGCGATCCGGCTGTCAGGATCGTTGCGGCGGCCACCATCCTGGCGGCCGGGCTGGAGCACGATATCGCCGGCGCTGCCCTTGTCGGTGTTGGCCAGGATATGATTGTTGGACAGGATCCCGACGCCGCCCTCGCGATGACGGCAGATGCACGCGATGGTGCCGGCGGTAACGCCGTAGTGGCCCACCGATCCGCCGACGAGCAGGGGACGGCACTTGCCGGAATTGAGCGGATCCAATGCGCGGCGCCGGACCGGCCCGGTGTAGATGACCTTCGTCTCACCCCTGGCAAGACGTTGCGCCGCCTCGACGATGGGGTGCTGACGCAGGTCCTGCTTCTGGATGAAGATTCCGAGGCTCAGATCCTCCGGATTCCGGTTATGTCCCTCGGGCGGCAGCACGCCCAGCGCGATGAGATCGCGGGGATCGCGCTTCCGTTTCCTACGGCCCCCGACGATGTCCCGATGCGGGGCAGTCCCCGGAGCCGGGACGAACGAGGGAACCGCCTGGCCGGCCGACTTGGTCGACGCAACCTCCTGGAATTTGAAGATTTGCCGAAACACCTCCGCCTTGGCGTTCCGTGTGCCGTCCAGATTCATGTCCCGCGTCCCATCGATCGATCGGGCCGATCTAGATCGGAACGAAGCGGGGAGGGAAGGGGTGGGTTCCAATAAATCCAACTTCAGGTAATATTTTTGTCACAAATTACGCATCGACGAGCAGATATTTTACCTCAAGTTTACAACATGCATGGCTGTCGAAGCCTCGCCCGCCCAGCGGCTTCCGGATCGCGGTGTCCGGGCGGCGGATCGCCCGGACACCGCATCAGGCCTCAGGCGAACTTCAGCAGCTTGATCGCGCCGAAATCCTGCACGCCGCCGCCGACGCGCTTGGTCGTGTAGAACAGCACGTAGGGCTTGGCGGAGTAGGGGTCGCGCAGCACCCTGAGGCCCGTGCGGTCGACCACGAGGTAGCCGCGGCGGAAGTCGCCGAAGGCGATCGACAGGCTGCCCGCGGCGATGTCGGGCATCGCCTCGGCCTCGGTGACGGGGAAGCCCAAGAGCGTCGCGGCCCGGTCCGCGGCGGTCGGCGGCAGCCAGAGATAGTTGCCGTCGGCATCCTTGAACTTGCGGATCGCGCTCTGCGTCCGCCGGTTCATCACGAAGCCGGCGTTCTGGCGGTAGCCGGCCTTGAGGGCGTAGACGAGGTCGAACAGCGCGTCGGCCGGGTTCGCCACCGCGAACGCGCCGGCCGCGCCGGTGGCGACGAGCCCGAGCCGGCCGGGCGTCCAGGCGTCGTTGGCCACCGTGTCGTAGCTGAGGAAGCCGCGCGGCCGGCTGAGGCCGTTGCCGGTGACGAAGGCGACGCCCTCCTGCTCGGAGAACGCGGTCTCGACCTCGTCGGCGAGCCACGCGTCGATGTCGACCACCGCGTCGTCCAGGAGCGTCTGGGTCGCCGCCGGCATGGCGTAGAGCTCCATCGCCGGGAAGTTGAGTTCGGACAGCACCGGCCCGTCGGTCTCCGGCCGCGGCGCGGTCTCCGCGACCCAGCCGGCGGCCGGGGCTCCGGTCGCCACCGCGCGCTTGTACTGCCCGCCCGAGATGGCGCGGACGCTGGCGATGGCGCGGATCGGCGACAGGTCGGCCAAGCGCTTCAGCACCTCGCGCTCGACCGTCTGCGGGACGAGGTAGCCGCCGTCCGGCCCGGAGCCGGCCGAGAGCGCCTTGGCCTCGAGGCTCTTCAGGCCGCCGCTCTCGCCCGCCCGGACGTAGAGGTCGAAGGCCGCCTTGTGCTCCTCGGCCGCCGCGTCGCGGGGCGCGTCCGGCCGGCCGAGCGGCGGGCGGGCGCGGTCGAGACTGAGCCGGTCGAGGCGGGTGCGGGCGGCATCGAGACCGGCATCGATCCGGGCGAGCTTCTCCTCGGTGAGCGCGTCCGGCCCGAGCCGGCCCTCGATCTCGGCGAGCCGGGTGTCGTTGACCTCCTTGAAGGCCTCGAAGGCGCGGGCGAACTCGTCGAACGCCACCCGCGCGGAGTCGGGCTCGGCGGATGGACGCCCGGCCTTGTTCTCCAGGGGGGCGAAGGCAGACTTGGTCTCGGCAGACTTGGTCTCGAAAATCTCGTGACGGGTCATGATAGGTCTCACCTCGGGTTGATCGGAGCGAAGGGGGGATCAGGAGCGTGTGGCGTGTCCGGAGGGCTCGGCCCCTCATCCCGGCCCGCGCCACCGCGACGCGGGGGCAGCGCCGTGCGCACCGGACACGATGCGGCCGCCTCCCGCCGCCTGCGCCGCCGTCGCGCGGGACGGTGCGGATCGCACCGGCGCGAGCCGGCGCGCAAACGCGCGCATCTCCGCGGAGAGCGGCCTCCGCGCGACCCGCGCGCCGGGCTGGAGCGGGAAGGTGACCAGCGAGACCTCCCACAGGTCGAGCGCGTGGAGGTGCCGGTAGCCGCCCCGCGGCCGGGCCTGGAGGGTGCGGAAGCCGATCGACAGGCCGTCGAGGCCGCCCTCGCGCAGCAGGGCGTCGATCTCGCGGGCGCGCTGCACGCCGAGGTTCAGCCGGCCCGCGACGCGGAGGCCCCGTCCATCCTCGGAAAGCGAGAGCCAGCGCCCGATGGGTTCGGCCGGATCGTGCTGCCACAGCATCCGCACGCCCCCCGGGCCGCGCCGCCGCAGGCTGTCGGCGAAAGCGCCCGGCGCCACCACGTCGCGCCCGAGGTCGGGCACGCCGAACAGGCTGGCATAGCCGGTGAAGTGACCGTCCATCGGGAATCTCCGCCCGTGTGATCCCGCCGCCGCGGCGGCCGTCCTCGGACCGGCAGGCCGAGCCGCGGGGGGACATGAAGGCAGGCCGGGCTCCGCCCGGGCCCGCCGGGGCCTCAGGCCCCGGACCCCGGGATGTCCGGCGGATAGCCCACCGCCGCGCGCTTCTCGGCCACCGTCAGGAAGTCGGCCGCCTGCACCCGGCGCCACAGGGATTCGCGCTCCCCCGCCAGCGCCTCGACCGCGTCGAGGTCGGGCTCCAGGTGGATCGGGCCGAGCGCCGGGGCGAGCCAGTGGCCGAGCGCCTCCGCCGTGCGGCGGGCGAGCGGGATCAGGGTCTGGCGGTAGAAGGCGCGGTTGGCCTCGGCGTAGTTGGCGTGGGTGTTGTCGCCGGGCAGCCCGAGCAGCAGCGGCGGCACGCCGAAGGCGAGCGCGATCTCGCGCGCCGCCGCGGCCTTGGCCTCGACGAAGTCCATCTCCCGCGGCGAGAGCGCCAGCGGCTTCCAGTCGAGCCCGCCCTCCAGCAGCAGCGGGCGCCCGGCATTGCCCGCGCCCTGGTAGTTCGCCTCCAGCTCGCCCTTGAGCCGCACGAACTGCGCCTCGCTCAACGTGGCGCCGGCGAAGACGAGCGCGCCGGAGGGGCGCGCGGCGTTGTCGAGCAGCGCCTTGTTCCAGGCGCCGGCCGCGTTGTGGATGTCGAGCG
>NZ_CAXTBY010000190.1:0-4216 GCF_964242245.1 uncultured Methylobacterium sp.
GAGACCGGTGTGCGTGGATCGGGCGAAGCGCCGGGCGGCCCCCTCTCCCCACACATCTCGGGCATGCCCGAGATGTGCAATGCGGATGTCCAAGTCGGGCAGGCCCGACTTGGATGGGAGAGGGCTGGGGTGAGGGGCGTGACCTCTCCGGACGCGGCACGCCCCTCATCCCGTCCTTCTCCCCCCGGGAGAAGGACGCCCCGCGGACGATCCGGGATGTCTTGCGGTGATGCGGCAGGTCGGCTCGGTCGCGGTCCGCGCGTGATGGGACTTGAAGAGGCGTGAAGCCCCATGCGTCAGCCGATGACGAGGTGCGTGCGCGGCCCGAGCCGCCTGAGCAGCCGCAGCAGGTCGGCGCGGCGGAGCGCGACGCAGCCCTCGGTGGGTGTGTAGCCCGGCCGGGCGATATGCAAAAAAATCGCCGAGCCGCGGCCCGGGCGGATCGGGCCGCGGTTGTAGTCCAGGTCGATCACCACGTCGTAGAGGCCGTCGGCCCGCCACAGCGCCTCGGCGCTCACCCCCGGTGCGGGCAGCGCGATCGGCCGGTTGTAGCGCCGGTCGCGCGCGTCGTCGCACCAGCCGTCCCGTGGCGTCGTCGGGCGCAGGGGCAGGCCGCTGCGGGGCCGGGCGCCGAGGTGGTCCGGCCGGTACGCCCCCCCGCGCAGGCGGAAAGCGCCGCGGGGCGAGCCGCCGTCGCCCTCGCGCTTCACCGGGACGATGCCCGCGCTGCCGAGGGCGCAGGGTATCACGCTCGCGCCCGCCTGCAGCAGGCCCCTGCGGCGGTCCCGAACGCTCGGATGCACCCGCACCCGCGGCAGGGTCGTGCGCTTGCTCGGTCCCTTGATCGGTCCCTTGGAGGCGGGCGGCGGGGAAGGCTTCGGCATGGCCCGTTCGATGTCGCTGTCCCGGCGATCGCGCGCTGGCGAGGCCTCGCATTTTAATCCCAGCTCCGTCGGAGATTCCTGAATAATTGCGCGCAAGGTGATTCCCGGCCGTGAAAACCGCCTTATTCTGGTGCCTTGAGCTGGGGACGCAGAATCCTCGGATTTCTGGGAGCGAGATCGCCCGCCGCGCCGGACCCCGAGTGCCGTCCGTGCAGGCTTCCGTGGCGCGATCGGGTTCCGCCGTGCCTTGTCGAGAGTCCAGCGGTCGATGTCCAACGCCTATCGCCTTCTCATCTGCGACGACGACGCGATCCTGCGCGAGACCCTCACCGAGCAGCTCGACCTGTGCGAGGAGTTCACGGTCGTCGCCGACGTCGAGGCGCGGCATGCCATCGCCCGCGTCGGGCAGGAGCGCATCGACCTCGCGGTGATGGATGTCGGCCTGCCGGACATGGACGGGCGCGAGGCCGTGCGGGTGATGCGCCGCAACGGGTTCCGCGGCCCCGTCATCATGCTGACGGCGCAGGATTCGGAGGCCGACACCGTCGAGGGCCTGGAGGCCGGCGCCAACGACTACGTCACCAAGCCGTTCAAGTTCGCGATTCTTCTGGCCCGCATCCGCGCCCACCTGCGCAGCCACGAGGCTTCCGAGGACGCGATCTTCCAGATCGGCCCCTACACCTTCCGGCCGGGCGCGAAGCTGCTGGTAGGCGAGCGCGGCTCGAAGCTGAAGCTCACCGAGAAGGAAACCGCGATCCTGCGCTTCCTCTACCGCGCCGGCCGCGCGGTGGTGGCGCGCGACACGCTGCTCGCCGAGGTGTGGGGCTACAACGCCCACGTCACCACCCACACCCTGGAGACCCACATCTACCGCCTGCGCCAGAAGATCGAGCCGAACCCGAGCCTCGCCGCGATCCTCGTCACGGAGGGCGGCGGCTACAAGCTGCTGCCTTGATTTCCTGCGCGTTCGCGGTCGTCTCGATGATCGCGTTCGGCTAAGGACCGAGCCTCATCGGAGTGATGGAGAGGTTCGGCGATGGCGCTCGACGACGACATCGCGATCCTGGCCGCCGCGCCGGTGTTCGGCCTCTTCGGCCGCGATGCGCTGCGCCTGCTCACCTTCGCCGCCGAGCGGCGCAGCCTGGACGCCGGCGACCTGCTGTTCGCCCGCGGCGCACCGGCCGACGGCGGCTTCGTGGTGATGTCGGGCACGATCGAACTGGCGCCGCGCGCGGCGGGGGCCGAGCCGGTGACGGCCGAGCGCTCGGCGCTGATCGGGCGGCTCGCCCTGCTGGTGCGCGGCGAGCGCCCGAGCGACGCGCGGGCGCGGACGCCGGCCGAGGTGATGCGCATCACCCCCACCCTGATGCGCCGCGTGCTGGAGGAGTTCCCGGACGCGGCAGCCGCGATCCACGACGCGCTGGCCGAGGACCTGTCCGGGCTGAGCCGGAACCTGGAGCGGGTGCGGGGGCTGTTCGAGCCCGGCTGAGGATGCTCAGGCCGGCTCCGCCAGCGCGCGCGCGACCGCCACCACCGCGTCGGGGCGGGCGTGGTGCAGCATGTGGCCGAGGCCCGGCAGGAGGTCGAGGCGCGCGCCGGGGATCATCCGGGCGGCCAGGGCCCCGTGCGCCAGCGGGTTGACCACGAGGTCGGCGCTCCCGCACAGGATGCGCACGGGCACCCGGCAGGAGGCGTAGGCGGCGGCACTCCGGGTCAGGCCGGGCCAGAGGGCCAGCGCATCCTCGCCCTCGGCGGCGATCTGGGCCGGCCGGCCGGCGAACCCGAACGGGAAGCCGCGCGCGAACGCCTCCGGCATCGTCTGCGGCAGGAACATCGCGTTCCACAGGAGCGGCAGCAGCGCCGGGTCGGAGACCGCGCCGAGCGCGTCCGACAGCATCGGCCCCGCGAGCGGCGCGGCGCGCGGGCCGAACAGCACCTGCTCCAGCCGCAGTTCGGGAAAGCAGACCGGCGCGAGCGCCGCGACCCCCGCGACCTCGTCCGGAAAGCGCAGGCCGTAGGCCAGCGCCACGGCGCCGCCGAAGGAGTGGCCGAGGATCACCGGACGCCTCAGGCCGAGCGACTGCGCGGCCGCGCGGATCAGTTCGGCCTGACGCCAGGGCGAGGCGTCGATCCCGCGGGCGCGGGCGCTGAGGCCGTGGCCCGGCCGGTCCACGGCCAAGACCCGGAAGTGCCGCGCGAGCCCGGGCACCGGCCCGAGCCAAAAATCCTCCAGCGTCATCATCGCGCCGTGGATCGCCACGAGGTCGGGGCCGGCGCCGGTCTCGGCGTAGGCGATCGTGCGCCCGTCGGGCAGGGTCACGATCGTGCGCGGCACGGTCCGCGACGGGCCGGTCGCCGCGCGCCGCACGGACATCTCAGGCGCCACGCCGAGACTTGCCCGCCCCGAGGAGGGCCAGGGTCGCGACCGCGCCGAGGCCGATCACGGCCGCCGCCGCGGCAGGATGGAGGGTGGCCCGCGTGTAGGCGCTCGTGCGCATCGCGTAGACCGGCTGCGCGCCGTGCACCTGCCCGGCATCCACTGGGGCGTGCAGTGCGCCCGCGGGGTTGCGCGGCGGCTTGCCCCGCTTCTGCAGGGCGATGATCGCCGGCGCGAGGAGATCGTAGGCGCCCGGCGCGAACTCCTTGGCCGCGATGAGCAGCTTGCCGCCGCCGCCCACGACGATGTCGCGCTGCGGGTGCACCGCCGCGTGCAGGATCGCGTCGGCCACCACCTCCGGCCGGTAGATCGGCGGCGGCAGCGTCGGCTCGCGGTCCATGTAGTTGCGTGCGCGGTTGGGCAGCGGCGTGTCGATCGAGGTCGGCTTGACCAGCGTCACCGAGACCGGCGCCCCCTCCTGCATCAGCTCCATGCGGAGCGCATCGGTAAACCCCTTCACCGCGTGCTTGCTCGCCACGTACATGCCCTGGAACGGGAAGGCGAGGTCGGAGGCGACGCTGCCGATGTTGATCAGCGCGCCCCCGCGCCGCCTCAGGTGCTCGACGGCCACGAGCGAGCCGAACACCGTGCCCCAGAGGTTGGTCTGGAGCAGGCGGGCGTTGTCTTCGTCCGAGACCTCGCGCAGCGGCCCGTAGATGGTCAGCCCCGCGACGTTGACCCAGGTGTCGAAGCCGCCGAACGCGGCCACCGCCTTGTCGGCGATCGCCTGCACGTCGGCGCGGCGGCCGACGTCGGCGACGACGTGGACGGCCTTGCCGCCCACCCCCTCGATCTCGGCATGCACCCGGGCGAGCACGTCGCCGCTGCGGGCGGCGAGCACGACGCGGGCGCCGCGCGCGGCGGCCCTGCGCACGGTCGCCAGCCCGATGCCGGA
>NZ_CAXTBY010000191.1:0-4133 GCF_964242245.1 uncultured Methylobacterium sp.
GATCCGCCGCCATCCGCAGCACCGCCCGCAGGTCGCCGGCCACGTCCAGGAAGCACTCCGTGGAAAGCCACCGCTGCATCTGCTGGTAGACCGCCGCCCACGGCGGCAGATCGTGCGGCATGAACCGCCACGGCGCACCCGTCCGCACGATGTAGCGCAAGCCATTGAACACCTCGCGCAACTCATGATCGCGCTGGAGGGAATCCTCACGCAGCAGCGTCAGATACGGCCCGACCAGCGCCCACTCTTCATCGGACACATCGGACGGATAAGCAGCGCGATCATGGCTCCATGCCCTTCAACCGCCAACATGCCCGATACGTTCATAACACGCTCTAGGCCAGGACCCAGCGGTTCAGGGTGGAGTGGTCCACCTCCAGGCCGCGTTCCAGGAACAGCTCCTCGATATCCCGGTAGCTGAGTGGATAGCGCAGGTACCAGGCGACGGCCTGGACGATCAGAGCCGCCTCGTAGTGCCGGCCCTTGAAGTCAGCCTTGGCGCGCTGCTTCAGCTTCGCAGCGATGGCGTAAAGGATCATGGCCGGCTCCAAGTCGGAGGCGGCAAGCTGGTCAGGGATGGCTAACGATCCGTGAACGAAGGCGCGTTCGCGCTTGCGACAAGCCCCGCACGAACCCCCGTGACGAGCTCGCGCAGACGCTCCGCCCGTGCTTCTGCCTGTGCATCGACCTCCCTCACGTGTCGGCCCGCCGACCGGATCGCCGCCAGGAGTGCCTCGGGATCCACGTGATGTAGCCCGGCGCTACCGCAGGCGGCGTTCTCGTTCGATCCTTCCGGATCCGAGGGCGGTTCGACGATCACCGAGGCCCAACCCTGCCGCTCCTCCACCGTCCCGCACGCCGCCCCGACCGCGCTCATGCCGGACGCCCTTCGGTACGGGCATTCGCTGCGTTGTCCTTCCGATCCTGATCGCGCACGAGCCAGTGGACGGTCCCGAGCGCGAGCACGGCCGCCGCGAGTCCGATGATGGTCATCGGTTCGACCTTGGTCGCGTCCAGGATGATGAACTTGCGCGTGAGCGCCAGCAGGGCGATCAGCACCACCGTGCGGACCTGGATAATGGTGTCGCCGCGCTTGAGCACGCCCAGGATCGAGTGGTTGAACTCCAGCGCGATCAGCACCGTGAAGATCATGCCGAACACCGCCTGGAACACGCTGTGCTCGGCCGGGTCGAGCAGCCCCACGAGGAGGAGCATGACGATCCGGTAGGACAGGTTGACCATCGCCGCGACCACCACGAGGGAGATCAGCCCGGTGAGGGCGAGGACCACCACCTCTTCGAAGCGCTCGTAGAGGGTCAGGGTCGACCAGACGGCACGCACCTCCTTCAAGGTGTCGGTCGGCGCCGTGACGGCACGCAGTAGCTCAGGGGGCCTGTCGCCCGCCGTCGCCCGAGGCCGGGAATCATCGTTGTCGCGCTGATCCATCTTCAGCTTCTGTTCTGACCATAGGGGGCGAGCTGATCCTGCGCGGCCCCGAGCCTCGCCGCCTCTCGCCATCCCTCAGAGCCGATGAAGGTTGCCCCCGAAGGATACCGGAGCTGCGGCAGGACGGAGAATGGCGCCGGGGCCAGCGCGATGGGTAGGGCGGAACCGATCACGCCGACCAGCACAAAGTCCGTCAGCACGGCTGCCCCCAGCGGCCAGGGAAGAGCCAACAGCCGAGGGTAGATCCGCGCGCGGCCGCCGGACGGGCCGTGACACCGCCGCCGACCCGCAGTTCGGCCGCGGCCAGGACCACGGTGATCAGACCCACTGCGCAGAGGAGACCGAGCGGAAGAGGTGTGCCTCCGGGAGCCGGAACGCAGGGCATAGCGACGGTCGCGGCCCCGATCGCGAGCCGCGCCTTGGCTTTCCAGGTGCGGGGGCGGACGGCGCCCGACAAGCTGAAGCGGACGAGCAGCGCGCCGAGGAAGACGGCGCTGGCCACGCCGGCGGGCGTGCTGTCCGCCTGACACAACCAGGGTGAGGCGAGCAGGACGGCGCCGAGCCCGGCGCTGGCGAGGTTGAGTAAGATGTGGTTTCCGAGCGTGCTTTCTTTCAGCATCTGACCCTCCTTCTTCGAAGCAAAGGCCAAGGATGGTTGCGCGGCGATCAGGCCCTCGCGCGGGGCCGGTTTGGTGCCGTCAGGCGCAGACGGCGATGGCGGTTGCGCCTGACGGCGTCCGCGGACGCGGCCGGATCGCGGCCGGGCACGGCGGTGGGTCGTCGTCGTCGTCCCGGCGACCAGGGCGGATGTGCCGGCGCAGCATCCCCAAGGGACTCGACCGGCGCTGGACCGGAGCCTTGACGGCCACGGTTGAGCCCGGTCCCCAAGCGGCACTGCCGTCGAGCTGCGCCAGGGCGGCCAGCACGGCGTCGACCGACACTGGCTCGGCCTTGCACCCCGGCAGGCAGCGAAGCCCGGGCGCGTTCTCCAAAGTTTGGGCGTCCGACGCCCAAGATGCCAGAACCGCGCGCTTCTGCGCGCGCGAGAGCGTCGGGTGCGCCAGCACCTCCCGCGGGTGGCGGAACACGTCGCCGGGCGCGACAACCGCCTGCCACACCTCGAAGGAGGTTGGCCGCGCGGTGACCGGGTTCACGGAGCCGGTATGCGACGGATCGGGATATGAAGAGTGTGTCTCCATCATCGACAGGGTTCCTCCTGGATGGCCAAGCAGGTCACGACGGGGCGCGCCCCCGGGGCTTGCCCCGAGGGTGTCTGTTTGTCGGAACGCTGAGAGGCGCATCAGGCGGCCTTGGCGCGGTCCTCGACCTGGACTGGCGCGTTGTCCTGGCCGACGGCCGAGGATGCACCGCCGATCGGGATGCGCCGCGGCTTGAACGCCTCGGGCACCTCGCGCACGAGCTCGACGGTCAGGAGGCCATTGTCGAGGCCAGCCCCGGTGACCTTGACGTGGTCGGCGAGGTTGAAGGTCTGGCGG
This sequence comes from uncultured Methylobacterium sp., assembly GCF_964242245.1. Classification (NCBI taxonomy): domain Bacteria; kingdom Pseudomonadati; phylum Pseudomonadota; class Alphaproteobacteria; order Hyphomicrobiales; family Methylobacteriaceae; genus Methylobacterium; species uncultured Methylobacterium sp. Next base: position 2,943 of record NZ_CAXTBY010000191.1, read on the forward strand.
AACTGCCGCGCGGCGATCCCGCGGTGCAGGAAATGCCGCTGGCCGTCGTCCTTCCTCTGGCCGCTGACCAGGAGGGCGTTACCGTTCTGGGTCAACTCAATCTCGTCGGCGGCGAAGCCCGCCACCGCGAGGGTGATGCGGTAGGCGTCGTCGGCGACTTTCTCGATGTTGTAGGGCGGCCAGGTCGCGGCAGAGGGCTCAGCGCGCGTGGCCTGGTCCATCAGGTCGACCAAGCGGTCGAAGCCGACGGTGGAACGGTACAGGGGGGCGAAGTCGAAGGTCCTCATAACCACATCCTCCGTGGAGCAACATGATGACGAAGAACACCGAAGCACCAGCCTCGGCGCCTAGACTGGCGATCTCTAATGAACCTCGCACGTGCATAATGCGGATGCTGCGATCCGGTTTCAAGGGGTAGTTCAAATTTTTTGGACCCGCCAGTTAGCCTTGTGAATTGCCAAGCCCCCTTTACCGGTATGTCACGGCCAGGTGGTCAGTTCTGCACGCTCGGAGGCAGATCGAGCGCCATGCCTCGGGCCTTGATCTCGATGAGGCGCAGCAGCTTCTCGTCGGCGCCCTCCGCTCGCCAGCCCTCGATGGTAGCCGCGAGGAAGGCGGTGAAGTCGTCCCGGGCCAGCACGCCCTGCTTTTCGAGGAAGGTGATCAGCACGTTGAGGATGGCGACCGTGGCGTTGTCGGTCGCGGCGATTGCCTCGACCTGCGATGGCTTCATAGGCTTCTCCCTGAAGAAGCGGTCCCCCCGCAGCATGCCGGTCACTTTGTGCGGCTTCTGCCGATCGGCAAGGATGCTGCGCTGGGCTCCGTAGACCAATGCTTTTTGAACGGCGCGAGGCTCATCGATGTGCTGCTACGTCACCAACTCCGCGACCTCGACAATCCCGCCAACCCATCCAGCGCTGTCACGAGCTGCGTGAAGTCGATGGATGGGTTGGCGGGGTGTCGTGATCGTTTGGGTATGCCTGGTCGAGACACCGGCGCGAGAGGCTTTCTGCATCTCGTGCGATTTATGGTCGAGGTTTCGAGGCACCTCTTGCTTGGTTCTAGACCCATCCGGCGCAGCCACGAGCAGACCTTCCGAAGGCCTGAGATGGATCGATAGTAACCTGAACGATGTGTCTAAGAGCCTGTTTGAGTCCCTCAGCTGGCCGTCCCCATCTGTGTCGTGTGCAA
>NZ_CAXTBY010000192.1:0-4121 GCF_964242245.1 uncultured Methylobacterium sp.
GAGCGGGGGCGGACGAAAATCCAGGAAAGCCCGGCCTCGCGGCCGGGCCTTTTTCGTTTTGGCCCGTCGCGAGCGTTCCTTACTCCCCTTGAGCCGGAAAGGGTGGCCCGCGAGCTGAGTTGGGTGAGGGAGCGCGTTGTCCGGAGATGCAGGCTCCCTCTCCCGACCCTCGCTCACGCGAGGGTCACTCTCCCCCGCAGAGGGGGGAAGAGCGCGCGGGGTTCACGCGCGAAACGATCAGATGTCGAGGTCGCTGCCCTCGGCGAAGGCGGCCCGCTCGGAGATGAAGGCGAAGCGGGCCTCGGGCTTGTTGCCCATTAGGCGGTCCACCGTGTCGCCGGTCGATTCCCGCGCCTCGTCGAGGACCGCGACCCGCAGCAGCGTGCGCTTCTTCGGGTCCATGGTGGTCTCCTTGAGCTGCGAGGCCATCATCTCGCCCAGGCCCTTGAAGCGGCCGATCTCGACCTTGGCCCCCTTGAACACCGACTTGATCAACTGGTCCTTGTGGGCGTCGTCGCGGGCATAGGCCGTCTTGGTGCCGTGCTGGAGCCGGTAGAGCGGCGGGATCGCGAGGTAGAGGTGGCCGCGGTCGATGAGCTTGGGCATCTGCCGGTAGAAGAAGGTGATCAGCAGGGACGCGATGTGGGCGCCGTCGACGTCGGCATCCGTCATGATGATGACCTTGTCGTAGCGCAGATCCTCGGCCCGGTACTGGCCGCCGGTGCCGCAGCCGAGCGCAAGCGTCAGGTCGCCGATGAGCTGGTTGGCGCCGAGCTTGTCGCGGCTGGCCGACGCCACGTTGAGGATCTTGCCGCGCAAGGGGAGGATCGCCTGGGTCGCGCGGTCGCGGGCCTGCTTGGCCGAGCCGCCGGCCGAGTCGCCCTCGACGATGAAGATCTCGGAGCCGGCCATGCCGGCGGTGGAGCAGTCGGCGAGCTTGCCCGGCAGGCGGAGCTTGCGCGTGGCGGTCTTCCTCGCGACCTCCTTCTCCTGGCGGCGGCGCAGGCGCTCCTCGGCCCGGTCGATCACCCAGTCGAGGAGCCGGTTGGCCTGGGCGGGCGAGGCGGCGAGCCAGTGGTCGAAGGCGTCGCGGATCGCGGTCTCGACGATGCGGGCCGCCTCGACGGTGGCGAGCTTGTCCTTCGTCTGCCCCTGGAACTCGGGCTCACGGATAAACACCGAGAGCATCGAGGCGCAGGTCGCCATCACGTCGTCGGTGGTGACGGCGGCCATGCGCTTGGCTTGATTCACCCGCTCGGCATGCTCGCGCAGCGCCCGCAGAAGCGCGACGCGGAGACCCGCTTCGTGGGTGCCGCCCTCGGGCGTCGGGATCGTGTTGCAGTAGGAGGCCGAGACGCCGTCGTCGTGGACCATCCAGGCCACCGCCCATTCGAGCGAGCCGTGCGAGCCGGGCTTGGTGATCTTGCCCGCGAAGATCGCGTCGGTGACGAGGTCCTTGCCGTCGATGTCGCGGGCGAGGTAGTCGCGCAAGCCCCCGGGGAAGCGGTGCACGGCGTCTGCCGGCACGCCCTCGATGCCCTCGAGCAGGGCGGGCGCGCAGCGCCAGCGGATCTCGACGCCGCCGAACAGGTAGGCTTTCGAGCGCGCCATCTTGAACAGGCGGCGCGGATCGAAGCGCAGCGAGCCGAAGATCTGCGCGTCGGGGTGGAAGCGCACCCGCGTGCCGCGCCGGTTCTGCACCCGTCCGACGGTCTCCAACCCAGCCTGCGCAGCCCCTCGCGAAAAGGTCTGCCGATAGAGGGTCTGGTTGCGCGCGACCTCGACCTCCAGCAGATCCGAGAGCGCGTTCACCACCGAGATGCCGACGCCGTGCAGGCCGCCGGAGGTCTCGTAGACCTTCGAGTCGAACTTTCCGCCCGCGTGCAGCGTCGTCATGATGACTTCGAGCGCCGACTTGCCCGGAAACTTCGGGTGTGGGTCGACGGGGATGCCGCGGCCGTTGTCGGTGACGACCAGCGCGCCCGACTCCTCCAGCTCGACCTCGATGAAGCTGGCATGGCCTGCCACCGCCTCGTCCATGGCATTGTCGATCACCTCGGAGAAGAGGTGGTGCAAGGCCCGCTCGTCGGTGCCGCCGATATACATGCCGGGGCGCCGCCGCACCGGCTCCAGCCCCTCCAGCACCTCGATGTCGGAGGCGGTGTAGCCGGCCTCGGGGCCGACCGCGTCGAGGGGCACGATCGCCGCCGCCGGCTTCCGGCGCTTCTCGGAGGCCGGAAGCGGTGCGGCGGCCTTCGCGCCCGGTCCGAACAGGTCGCGGGCCGGATCGCTCACGCGACGGGCTCCATCTCTCGGCTGTCGTCTGGCATGGGCTTTCATCCGCTCACGATATCGGAACAAAACGGAAACATCAAAGGGACGCGCGGACTGAATCCGTGCTCAAGCATCGCACGCGCGCAACCAACCGGTCACGCGCTGCGATGCGGGATGCGGCCACCGTCATCGAAACGATGCGGACGCGCGGTTAAGATCACATCTCGGGTCGGGGTAATGCGGAACCCAATCTCCGGTCCGGCATTATAACGCAAAAGCTTCGCCGTAACGCCGCATGGGACCGCTGCCGATGACCACCGCCGCGATCCAGGCCCGCCACCTCACCCTCGCCCGTCTGGAGCGCGCCGCCGGGGAATCGTTCGGCTGCGTCGAGGAGGGCGGCGGCATCGTCCGCGGGGCCTTCGTGACGCCGACGAGCCTCGCGCTTATGACTCTCGTCGCCGCGACCGCCGCGACGATCGGCTACCTCGTCTGATCGCCGGCGCCGGCCGGTCGCCACACGTCCCGTCAGGATGCGGTGACGGCCTCGGCACGCCTGCGCGACCTGAGGCGCCGCGGCCATTCGGCATGAGGGGCGCTCAGCCCGTCGCCTTCTTGGCCGCCGCGCGCTTCGGTGCGGCCTTCGGAGCGACGCGCTTCTTCGCCGCCGGCTTGCCGCCGCCATCCTCCGTCGCGGCCTTGGCCGCCGCCTTCGCCGCGGGCTTGCGCGCCGTCGTCTTGGCGCCGCGGGCGGGCGCCGCCTTGCGACCGCGGCTCGGTGCCTTGCCGCCGCCCGCCGCGCGCTTGGCGTTCACCAGCTCGATGCCCTGGCCGAGCGTCAGCGCCTCGGCGGCCATCGTCTTCGGCAGGGTGGCATTGACGTCGCCGTCGGTGACGTAAGCGCCGTACTTGCCGGCCTTGACCACGAGGTCGCGGCCCGTCGCCTCGTCCTTGCCCAAGGGGCGCCCCGGATCGGAGGAGGGCCGGCCGCGGCCGCCGCCCTGCTCCTTGGCGACGATCAGGTCGATGGCGCGGTTGGCGCCGACCTCCAGCACGTCGTCGTCACGCCCCAGATTCGCGTAGGTCTTGCCGTGCTGCACGTAGGGTCCGAACCGGCCGAGATTGGCCAGGATCGGCGCGCCGGTCTCGGGATGGCGCGCGACCTCGCGCGGCAGCGACAGGAGGCGCAACGCCTTCTCCAGGTCGACCATCGACGGGGTGACACCCTTGGGCAGCGAGGAGCGCTTGGGCTTCTCCGCGTCCTTCTCGGTGGACGCCTCGCCGAGCTGGACGAACGGGCCGAACCGCCCGTCCCGGATCGTCACCGGCAGCCCCGAGACGGGGTCGTTGCCGAGCACCCGCGTGCCGGGCTGGCCGCCCTCGGCCGACGAACCGTCGCCCTCGCCGTCGACGCCGGAGGCCGAGAGCTGGCGGGTGTACTTGCACTCGGGATAGTTCGAGCAGCCGACGAACGAGCCGAACTTGCCGAGCTTGAGCGAGAGCTGCCCCGTGGCGCAGGTGGGGCAGGTGCGCGGGTTCGAGCCGTCGGCCTTCGCCGGGAAGATGTGGGCGCCGAGCAGGGTGTTGAGCGCCTCCAGCACCTCGGTGACGCGCAACTCCTTGGTGCCGCCGATCGCGGCGGAGAAGTCGCGCCAGAAGTCGCGCAGCACCTCGCGCCAGTCGATCTCGGCGTTGGAGACGCGGTCGAGCTGACCTTCGAGATCCGCGGTGAAGTCGTACTCGACGTAGCGCTTGAAGAAGCTCTCCAGGAAGCCCGTCACCAGCCGGCCCTTGTCCTCCGGCTGGAGGCGCTTCTTCTCGATCTTCACGTATTCGCGGTCGCGCAG
>NZ_CAXTBY010000193.1:0-4074 GCF_964242245.1 uncultured Methylobacterium sp.
CTCAGTCCCCTTGCGGACGTCGCCGTCCGCCCGCAGCCACTGCTCCAGCACGAAGGCCGAGGGCCGTCCGAGCGCGACGAGGAGCCCGTCCGCGCCGCGTACCGCCGCGCCGCCGCCCTGGCGATCGACGTAGATGTCGTAGCGCTCCGGCAACGCGGCGAGTCCGAAGCCCAGGGCCCCCGGCAGCACCCCGAGCCAGCGCAGGCGCGAGACCGGCAGCGTCAGCAGGAGAAGCGCGAGGGCGAGGAAGGCCAGCGCGCCGGCGCCGAAGGCCGGCACCACGACGTTGGCACGACCCAAACCCTCGATCCAGCCCGAGATCGTCAGCATCCCGCGCACCGCCAGTCCCATCAGCCACCAGACCGGCTGATCGAGGGCGAACGGGTAGGCGAGGATGCCGAGCACCGCGGCCGGCATCACCGCCAGCGACACGAGGGGCAGCGTCAGCGCGTTGCCGATCAGGCCGAACGGCTGGATCGTCTGGAAGTGGTAGGTGGCGAACGGCGCGGTCGCGATCTGCGCCACCAGCGTCGTGCCCAGGGTGCCCACCACGGTCGTGAGCGCGAGCGCGAGAAGGCGCCCGATCCGGCCGGCGCCGTCGCGGCGGAACAGGCGTCCGTCGATCAGCCGGGCGCAGGCGATGAGGCCGGCCACCGCCCCGAACGACATCTGGAAGCTCGGACCGAGCAGGCCCTCCGGCTCGTGCGCGAGCGCGATGATCGCCGCAAGCGCGAGGTTGCGCATGCTGAGCGCCGGTCGGTCCACGAGGATCGCACCGAGCATGATCAGCGTCATGACGAGGGAGCGCTCGGCGGCGATGTCCCAGCCGGAGAAGATGCAGTAGGCGGTGACGCCCGCCATCGCGAGGCCGGCGGCGATCTTCTTGATCGGCCACGTCAGCGCGAGGAACGGCACCAGGGCGAGGCCTGCCCGCACCAGCCAGAACACGACGCCCGCCGCGAGCACCATGTGCAGCCCCGAGATCGAGACGACGTGGTAGATGCCGGCGGCCCTGAGGGTGTCGTTGGTGGCCGGCGCGATCAGGCCGCGCTTGCCCGTGACCAGTGCCGCGGCCACGGCGCCGGCCTGCCCCCCGTTCGCGTCGGTGATCCGGCGGGTGAGCGCGTTGCGGGCCCCGTCGACGGCGGCCGCGATCCGCAGGGAGAACGGCACCGGTTCGGGGCTCGGCCGGACCTCGATCTTGCCCAGCAGCGAGCCGACGGCGCCGATCCCGCGGAAGTACGCGTCCCGGGCGAAATCGTAGCCGCCGGGACGCGCGGCCTCGGGCGGCGGCAGCAGGCGCGCGGTCGCGGCGATGAAATCGCCGGGCCTGAGCGGGGTCGCCTTCCGGAACGACACGCGGACGCGGATCGGGCGCCGCTCCGGCGCGAGCGTGCCGAGGCTCGCGACCCGCACCACGAGGCGTGCCCCCTCCTCCCGCTCCTCCAGCGACTCGACGAGCCCGGTCAGCGGTCCGATCGTCGTTCGTGTGAGGACGGGCGCCGCGACCCGCGCGACGCGCACCGCGCCCGCGCCGAAGCCGAGGAAGGCGGCCGCCAGCGCCAGGGCGGCGGCGAGGCCGACCGGCCGGGTCCCGAGGAACGGCGTCACACCGATGCAGATCAGGGCCGCGGTGAGGGGCGCGACCGGCGAGGGCAGCCCATCGGTGGCGGTGAAGAAGACGAGGATTCCGGACCCGAAGGCGACGGCGAGCCAGGGGAACAGGCGCCGCTGCTCGGCCTCCAGCGCGAGGCCGTCCGCGATCCATCCGCGCAGGGCGGGCACCAGCGCCGCGGGCGACAGGTGCCGTCCCGCGCCGCGGACGGCGACGGCCCGATCCTGAAGGGATGCGACCTCCCGTGCCATGATCCGCAGCCGGCCCCGCGCCGAACCTTCGCCCCAACCAAGGATTTCTTAACGCATCCGCGAGGCCGTGCTAGATGCGGGCCGCCGGGCCGGTCGATCAGCGCCACGATCCCGTCCAGGACCTCTCGCGCCCTCGACCCGCCAGAAGAGTCGTCTCCAGCCCGATGTCGTCAGCCGTCGTCACGCGCTTCGCGCCCTCGCCCACGGGCTACCTCCACATCGGCGGTGCGCGCACGGCGTTGTTCAACTGGCTCTACGCGCGGTCCAGGGGCGGCCGGATGCTGCTGCGCATCGAGGACACCGACCGGGAGCGATCGACGCAAGGGGCGATCGACGCGATCCTCGACGGGATGTCCTGGCTCGGTCTCGACTGGGACGGGGACGTGGTGTTCCAGTACGCCCGCGCGGCGCGCCACCGCGAGGTCGCCGAGAGCCTGCTCGCGTCGGGCCACGCCTATCGCTGCTACGCGACGCCCGAGGAACTGGCGCAGATGCGCGAGCGGGCACGCGCCGCGGGCAGGCCCCTGCGCTACGACGGGCGCTGGCGCGACCGCGATGCCTCCGAGGCGCCGGCCGGCGTCAGGCCGGTGATCCGCCTGCGTGCGCCGACCGAGGGCGAGACGGTGGTGGACGACGCGGTGCAGGGCCGCGTCACCTGGGCCAACCGCGATCTCGACGACCTCGTGCTGCTGCGCTCGGACGGAAACCCGACCTACATGCTCGCCGTCGTCGTCGACGACCACGACATGGGCGTCACCCAGGTGATCCGCGGCGACGACCACCTCACCAACGCCGCCCGCCAGAGCCAGATCTTCGCAGCGCTGGGCTGGGAGGTGCCGCGGATGGCGCACATTCCGCTGATCCACGGGGCGGACGGGGCCAAGCTGTCCAAGCGCCACGGGGCGCTCGGCGTCGACGCCTACCGCGACCTCGGCTACCTGCCGGCGGCGCTCCGCAACTATCTCGTGCGGCTGGGCTGGAGCCACGGCGACCAGGAGGTGTTCTCGACCGAGGCGATGATCGCGGCCTTCGACCTGCCGGCGATCGGGCGCTCGCCGGCGCGCTTCGACTTCGCCAAGCTCGAGAACCTCAACGGGCTCTACATCCGCGCCGCGGACGATGCCGCCCTCGTTGATGCGATCGAAGGCATCCTGCCGAGCGTCGGCGCATCGCGCGGCCTTTCCGCACCGCTGTCCATGGCGCTTCGCGAAAAACTCACCGCAGCGATGCCGGGCCTGAAGGAGCGGGCCAAGACCCTGATCGAACTGCTGGACAGCGCCTACTATCTCACCGCCGCCCGGCCGCTCGGCCTCGACGACAAGGCCGGCGCCCTGCTGACGGAGGAGGCGAGCGGGCGGCTCGCCGCCATCCTGCCGGCGCTGGAGGCCCTGCCCGCGTGGGACGCGGCGAGCACCGAGGCCGCGGTGCGGCATTTCGCGGATGCGTCCGGGCTCAAGCTCGGGCAGGTGGCCCAGCCCCTGCGGGCCGCGCTCACCGGCCGCACCACCTCGCCGCCGCTCTTCGACGTGATGGCCGTGCTCGGCCGCGCCGAGAGCTTGGCCCGCCTCACAGACAGGATCGCGACCGCCTGAGACGCGCCGCCCACGGCCCGGTTTTCGCTTGGCTTTCGCGGGGGGTTGTCATCCGCCCCGTTGATGGTGCACCGCCGATCCGCTAACTCGTGGGACCTGTGAGCACCTGCAGCAGAGCGCAGTCCGCTCGGGGTCCGGGGCGGTGTCCGGCGCGCCGCGGGCCGGACGCCGCATCGTTGCCAGGAAAGGGTCCACGTTCCATGAGCGCAGCCAGCACCATCACCGTGGACGGCAAGCAGGTCACGCTGCCCGTCAAGTCCGGAACGATCGGACCCGACGTCGTCGACATCGGCAAGCTCTACGCCCAGACCGGCGCCTTCACCTTCGACCCGGGCTTCACGTCGACGGCCTCGTGCGAGTCGAAGATCACCTACATCGACGGCGACGAGGGCGTGCTGCTCTACCGCGGCTACCCGATCGAGCAACTGGCCGAGCAGGGCGACTTCCTGGAGACCTGCTACCTCATGCTGTTCGGCGAGTTGCCGACGCCGGCCCAGAAGGCGGATTTCGACTATCGCGTCACGCGCCACACCATGGTGCACGACCAGATGAACCGGTTCTTCACGGGCTTCCGCCGCGACGCGCACCCGATGGCGGTGATGGTGGCCTCCGTCGG
>NZ_CAXTBY010000194.1:0-3888 GCF_964242245.1 uncultured Methylobacterium sp.
TGACCGCCGTGATCGTGCCGTCGAGCGCCAGCTCGCCGAGGACGCAGTAGCCGGCGAGCGCATCGGCCGGCAGCGCCCCGATCGCCGCCATGACGCCCAGTGCGATCGGCAGGTCGTAGTGCGAGCCCTCCTTCGGCAGGTCGGCGGGGGCGAGGTTCACGGTGATGCGCTTGGCCGGCAGAGCCAGCCCCGAGGCGATCAGCGCGCCGCGCACCCGCTCACGCGATTCGGCCACGGCCTTGTCCGGCAGGCCGACGACGGTGAAGTTGACCGCGCCCGGGATGATCTGGACCTGCACGTCAACGGCGCGCGCCTCGATGCCCTCGAAGGCGACGGTGGCGACGCGGGTGACCATGGGCGTGCGTCCTCGGGCTTTCCGCCTCGGCTCGGGAATGGAAGCCTATGCGGGCGGCCGAACCGTGACAACCTCGGGCACCGTCCGTAGACTCAGGCGATCATCCCGACCCACCGGGACCGGAGACCGCCATGCGCCCGACGACCACTCTCCTCGCCGTCGTCCTCGCTGCTGGCTTCGCCCGGACCGCCGAGGCCGACCAGCCGTTGCCGCCCGACCAGCAGGCCAAGGTCGAGGCGATGCTGCGGCAGGAGGGCTTCACCGCGTGGAAGGAGATCGAACTCGACGACGGGATGATCGAGGTGGACGACGCCCTGGATGCCTCCGGCAAGCCGGTCGACCTCAAGCTCGATCCGAAGACGCTCGTCATCGTCGCCCGCAAGCCCGAGTAGCGGCGCGGAGCCCCGTGGCTTGCGTTCGCGAAAACCCCCGGCCATAAGGCTGCGGGGGGTTGGCGAGGGACGTTTCACTCGCCAACCGGGTCAGGTCCGGAAGGAAGCAGCCCTAACGAGACCGAGCGGGTCTTCGTCCAGCCTCCCACCTCTTCCACCGCCTGAGCCCGCGGGTCGATGCGCCCGCCGCGGCGGTCAGCACCCGACCCGGACGGAATGGACGCGAGCACCGGCACGCCTGACGACGAGCCGGGACTGCCCGGGTTTCCCGCGCCGGCGCTGGCGCCGACGCCCTACCGCGTGCTGGCGCGCAAATACCGGCCGAAGGATTTCGACGACCTGATCGGCCAGGGCGCGATGGTACGCACCCTCGGCAACGCGTTCGCGGCCGGCCGCATCCCGCAGGCGTGGATGCTCACGGGCGTGCGCGGCGTCGGCAAGACCACCACTGCACGCATCCTCGCCCGCGGCCTGAACTACGCCCGCCTCGGCGCGCCGGACACCGGCCCGACCATCGCGATGCCCGAGCTCGGGCTCCATTGCCAAGCGATCATGGACTCGCGGCACATGGACGTGCTGGAGATGGACGCGGCCTCGCACACCGGCGTCGACGACATCCGCGCCATCATCGACGGCATCCGCTATGCGCCGGTCTCGGCCCGCTACAAGGTCTACGTGATCGACGAGGTCCACATGCTCTCCACGAACGCGTTCAACGCGTTCCTGAAGACCCTGGAGGAGCCGCCCCCCCACGCCAAGTTCGTGTTCGCGACGACCGAGATCCGGAAGGTGCCGGTCACCATCCTCTCGCGCTGCCAGCGGTTCGATCTGCGGCGCGTCGAGGCGGACGTGCTGGCCGCGCACCTGCGCAAGGTCTGCGCGGCCGAAGGCGTCCCGTGCGAGGACGAGGCGCTGGCGGCGATCGTGCGCGCCGCGGAAGGGTCGGTGCGCGACGCGCTCTCGCTGCTCGACCAGGCGATCGCCCACGGGGCCGGCGCGGTCTCGGCGGGAAGCGTCCGCGACATGCTGGGCTTGGCCGACCGGGCGCGCATCGTCGACCTGTTCGAGGCCGCGATGCGCGGCGACATCCCGGCGGCCTTCGCGGAGCTGCGCAGCCAGTACGAGTCCGGCGCCGACCCGTCCGTGGTGCTCTCGGATCTGGCCGCCTTCACCCACCTCGTCACCCGGCTCAAGCTGGCGCCGGAGGCCGCCGCCGCCGACCCGACGCTGAGCGAGGTCGAGCGGGCGCGGGGGGCCGACTTCGCCGAGCGCCTGGCCGTGCGGGCCCTGTCGCGGGCGTGGCAGATCCTGCTGAAGGCGATCCCCGAGGTGCAGGGCGCGGCCCGGCCGCTGGCCGCCGCCGAGATGGCGCTGGTGCGGCTCGCCTACGCCGCCGACCTGCCGACGCCGGACGAGGCCCTGCGGCATCTCAAGGCGGAGGCGCTCGCCGCCGGTGCGCAGGAGGGCGACGCACCGGCTCACGCAGCCCTCCCGCCCGCTCCGGAGCCGCGCATCGCCGTGCCCGAACCGCGGGCGCCGCTCACGATCGTGCCCCCGGCCGTTGCGCCGCACGCGGTGGCGGCCGTTTCCGCTTCCCTCCCGCAGGGCCGCCCCTTGCCGCCCCCGCGGGTGGACCCGGCGCCGCGCCCCGTTCCGCCTGCCGCACTGCAACCGGTCCCCGAGCGCAAGGCCGCCGGGATCAAAGCCGCCGAACCGGCAGGCCCGCGGCTCGTCCGGTTCGAGGACGTGGTTGCCCTGGCCGACGCGCGGCGCGACATCCTGCTGAAGTCCGCCCTGGAGCGCGAGGCGCACCTCGTTCGCTTCGAGGAGGGGCGGATCGAGTTCCGTCAGGCCGAGGGCGGTCGCCCCTCCCTCCACACCGACCTCGCCAAGGCCCTGGAACTCTGGACCGGTCGGCGCTGGATCGTCGTCCCGTCGCGGGAGCGCGGCGCGCCGACCCTCGACGCGCAGGCCCGCGCCGCGGTCGAGAGCCGCCGCGAGGATGCCACCGCCCATCCGCTCGTGCGCGAGGTGCTCACGCGCTTCCCCGGCGCGCGGATCGTCGACGTGCGCGACACCGCCCCCGACGGCGCGGCGACCGCCGAGCAGGAGATCCTGGGCGTCGACGATGCGGCGGAGGCCGAGGCGGGCGGCGAGGCTTAAGTGTATGGTCCCGGAGTGTGATGGTGCGTCATTGGCGCTGATGCGTCAGGGGGCGGATGCACTGTGGCAGGAGCTCTTCACGGCAGCGCCCGCACGACGCCCGGTACGGGTTGAACCCGAAGACGGTGGCCAAATGGCGCAGGCGAACGATCACGACCGGTGCGCCCATGGGGCCGAAGACGCCCAAGAGCACGGTCCTGACCCCGGCTGAGGAGGCGATCGTGGTCGAGTTCCGGCGCCGAACGCTGCTGCCGCTCGACGATGTCTTGGGCTGCCTGCGCGAGACCATCCCAAGCCTCAGCCGCCCCGCATCGCTGTCTGCAACGGCACGGCATCTCCCGTCTTCCGGCAGCCGAGACGGCGCAGACGCACAAGCGCTTCAAGACCTACGAGATCGGCTACGTGCATATCGACAGCTGCGAGTTGCGCCACGCCGACGGCAAGCTGGTCATGTTCCTGGCCATCGACTTCTTGGCCATCGACCGGGTTTCGAAGTTCACCTACGTCGAGTTCCACGACAGTGCGGGGAAGATGGAAGGATCAGCCTTCCTCAGGAATGTCGTGGCGACCTTTCCGTATAAGATCCACACCGTGTTGACCGACAACGGCATGGCTTTCACCGACCTGCCAAAGAACAGGACTGGGCCGAGCCGACAGCTCCTCGGTCCGCACATCTTCGATCGTGTCTGCATCGAGCACGGCATCGAGCATCGTTTGACCAAACCCTACCATCCTTGGACGAACGGCCAAGCCGAGCGCGTGAACCGGACGATCAAGGACGCGACCGTCAAGCTCTTCCACTACGACGATCTGACGAGTCTGAAGGCGCATGTCCTGGCCTTCGTCACGGCCTACAACGTCGCCAAGCACCTCAACTCGCTACGCTGGAAGACCCCGTTCCAAACCATCTCTCAGGCCCGGACCAAAGACCCCGATCGGTTCAGGATCAATCCGCACCACCTCAGCCCGCGACCATAC
>NZ_CAXTBY010000195.1:0-3731 GCF_964242245.1 uncultured Methylobacterium sp.
CGAGCCGATGCGGCTGTTCCTGATCTACTCGGCCGGCAACTTCATCGAGTGCAGCACCGACGCGCCGTTCCTGCAGATCGGCGAGCACAAGTACGGCAAGCCGATCCTCGACCGCGCCGTGAAGTTCGAGACCGACCTCTACGACGCGCTGAAGGTCGGGCTCGTCTCGATGGACTCGACCATGCGCTCGAACCTCGGCGTCGGCCTGCCGATCGACATCGCGGTGGGCCGCCGCGGCGCCCTCACCCTCGAAGTGAACCACCGGATCGAGGCCGGCGAGGGCTACTTTCACGATCTGCGCGAGCGCTGGTCGGCGGCGCTCCGCGCGGCCCACCGCGCGATCCCGCGCCCGCCCTACGGACCTCCGGCAAAGTGATCGACGCGGGCCCGTGTCGCCTGCGCGGCGGCCCTTCGTCCGATCGACGTTCCCCCGATCAGGGGAGACCGCTCCACGCGGCGAGGTAGTGCCTGACGGCCAGGGCCGGGTCCTGAGCCCGCATCAGACCGCCCATGATCGCCACCCCGGCCGCACCGCCCGCGCGGCAGGCCGGGACAGACGCCGGCGTCAGGCCACCGAGGGCGATCACCGGGATACCCGCGCGGCACGCTTCGTGGAGGACGCCGGGACCGAGCGCCGGTCCGTAACCCGGCTTGCTCGCGGTCTCGAAGATGGGGCTGAGGGTGACGTAGTCGGCACCGGCAGCGGCCGCCGCCGCGACGCCCGCCGCCGCATGGGTCGACACGCCGATCAGGGCGCACGGCCCGAGCAGGCGTCGGGCCGCGCGGATCGTTGCGAGGCCGGCACGGCCGCCGAGATGCACGCCGTCGGCGCCCACGGCGGCGGCCAAGTCCGCGTCCCCACCGACGGTCAGCGTGCCTCCGCACCCCCGGACGATGGGCAGGAGCGCCTCGGCCAGGGCACGCCGTTCCGCGGCCTGAAGATCGCGGTCGCGCAACCAGATCCAGCGGCCGCCGCCATCGAGCACGGCGCGGACGGTGTCGACAGGCGGCCGCGGATGGCCGTGCCGGTCCGTCACCGCCAAGAGCGGCGCGGGGAGCGGGTTACGAGCCCACAAGGCCGAGCTGCGGACTCGACGGCTCGGCCCGTCCGCGCCGCGGGATGCGGCCGGCCAGGTGCGCGTCGCGGCCGGCCTGAACGGCGCCGCGCATCGCGCGGGCCATGCGCACGGGATCGCCGGCCTTGGCGACCGCGGTGTTGATCAGGCAGGCATCCGCCCCGAGTTCCATCGCGATCACCGCGTCGGACGCCGTGCCGATGCCGGCATCGACGATCACCGGTACGCTCGATCGGCGGCAGATCAGTTCGAGGTTGGCGGGGTTGGCGATGCCCAGGCCGGAGCCGATCAGCGAGCCCATCGGCATCACCGCGGCGCAGCCGATGTCGGCGAGCCGCTGGCAGACGACGGGATCGTCGTTGCAGTAGGGCAGCACCACGAAGCCGTCCTCGACGAGGCGGCGGCACGCCTCCAGCAGTTCGGCGACGTCCGGGTAGAGCGTCTCGCGGTCGCCGATCACCTCGACCTTGATCCAGTTGGTGTCGAGCGCCTCGCGGGCGAGTTCGGCCGTCATGATCGCGTCGCGCGCCGTCTCGCAGCCGGCGGTGTTCGGCAGGAACCGGCGGCCTTTGAGGATCTTCACGGTGTCCGAGCCGTGGCCCTGAAGCGAGACCCGGCGGATCGAGGCGGTGGCGATTTCCGCGCCCGAGGCGGCCACCGCGTCGCGCATGACGACTTGCGTCGGGTAGCCCGCCGTGCCGATGAGCAGGCGCGAGGACAGGGTCACGCCGGCGACGACGAAGGGATCGTCGGCTTCCGGGCGCAGCGGCGTGACGGTGTCGGCGGCGTTCATCCTCTAGCCTCCCTGCATGGCGCGCACGATCTCGACGCGGTCGCCGTCCCGGATCGCGGTCGCTTCCCAGTCCCGGCGCCGGATCACGCGGCCGTTCAGCGCGATGGCGATCCCCTGCGGACCCGCGATGCCGGCCTCCTCGGCCTCGCGGGCAAACAGCGCTGCCACGTCGGACGCATCGGTGTCGCGCGCCTGCCCGTTGACGGTGAGCCTCATGCGGACGCCCTCGACGCGTGCGCGAAGCGCGAACGCGAGAAATCCCGCGCGACGGCCGGCATCGCGCCCGTCGTCACCAGCGCGGCGATGGCGTCCGCCGTCACCGGCGCCAGCAGGTAGCCGTTGCGGTGGTGGCCGGTCGCCGCGACGAGGCCGGGGGCGATCGCCCCGAGGATCGGCGCGTCGTCGTCCGAGGTCGGGCGAAAGCCGCTCCAGACCGCCTCGACCTCCATCTCCTCGATGCCGGGCAGCACCCGGCGGGCGCCCTCCAGCAGGGCGTAGAGCCCGCCCGCGGTGACGCCGGCCTGGAAGCCGCGCTCCTCCACCGTCGCGCCGACGATGAGGTGCCCGTCGCCCTTGGGCGCCATGTGGACCTGCTCGGTCCACACCATGTGCGTGAGCGTGCCGGTCTGCCGGGTGGTCCGCAGCGCCAGGGACTGCCCCTTCAGCGGACGCACCGGCAGCGCGAGGGATTCGGGAAGCAGGCCGCCCTCCCCGCTCCACGCGCCGGCTGCGAGGATCACGGTTTCGGCCGCGATGGCGCCCTCCGCGGTGCGCAGGCCCGACACGCGGCCTCCCGTCCGGTCGAGCCCGGTGACCGGGCTGTTCTCGACGAGGGCGACGCCTGCCGCGCGGCAGGCGCGCACCAGCGCCGCCATCACGAGGCGCGGATCGACCTGATGGTCCAGCGGGCAGAACACGCCGGCGGTGACGGACGGGCGGAGCGCCGGCTCGCGGCGGCGCACCTCGGTGCCTGTGATCCACTCGGCCGTGAGCCCCGAGCGGCGCTGAAGGTCGTGGCGGAAGCGCAGGCGCTCGACCTCGTCGCGGCCGAGCGCGAGCACCAGCGTGCCGTCCGCGCGGTAATCGATGTCGAGGCCTGATGCGGCCTGAAGTTCGTCGCGGAATCCCGGCCAGCGGCGCAGCGAGTCGAGGGCCAGCGGCAGCAGCGGGTCCGAGCCCGGCTCGTGCTCGGCGGCGGGCGCGAGCATGCCGGTGGCGGCCAGACTCGCGCCCGACCCGATCGCGCCCCGCTCGATCACGGCGACGGACCGCCCGGCCTGCGCCACGCGCCACGCGATCGCGAGCCCGATCACGCCCGCGCCGACGATCGCGACGTCCGCGCGCGCGGGCAGGCCGGTTGCCGGGTGGGCGGCATCGCCGGTCCGGCGCGCTCCGATAGGGGACGAGGGATAGGGACCCAAGCAAACCTCCGCGCGGGATCGCGGGGACCGGGCCTTCGGCTTCCTTCGAGAAGCAGGGGCTTCGTCCCCAAGACGGTGCCCGCGGTCCAATCCCTACGCCGGTGTGAACCGGATCAGGTTCGAAGGATTTCCGCGCCGCAGGTCCTCGACGGACGTGCCAGCGGTGTCTCAGCCCCTTGCCGGGGATCTCCCTGGAACGTGCCTGATGTGGACCCGAGGGTCGCGGGGGTCAAGGCCGCGTCACGCCCGCGGGCGCTGGGGCTTGGGCCGCGGGCGATACACCATCATCGGCTCCCGGAACCCATCGAGGAGGTGCTCGCCCAGCGGCACCGGATCGCCCCACAGGAAGTCGACGAAGGGCTTGGACATCAGGAGCGGCTCGCCCAGCGTGCGGTTGAGCCGGGCGATGCGGCTCGCGAGGTTCACGTCGCGGCCGATCAC
>NZ_CAXTBY010000196.1:0-3676 GCF_964242245.1 uncultured Methylobacterium sp.
GATTGGTGGGCGCACTAGGGTTCGAACCTAGGACCCGCTGATTAAGAGTCAGCTGCTCTACCAACTGAGCTATGCGCCCGTCGCCACGGCGACGACCGCGGAGGCCACCAAATGCCGCCCGCGGAACGAGCCGGGGGATAGCAACGCGGGCGGGGGCTGTCCACCCCCCGGCCGCGAAGTTTTCCGGCTACGAGGCGGCGGCGTGCTGCGCGTGCAGGCGCACGGCCGAGGCCGAGAGCTTGTTCAGCGCCGAGAGGTAGGCCTTGGCCGAGGCCACCAGCGTGTCCGGGTCGGCGCCCCGCGCCGTGATGGTGCGCGCGCCGGCCTTGAGGCGCACCGACACCTCGGCCTGCGCGTCGGTGCCGGCGGTGACCGCGTGGACCTGATAGAGCTCGAGCTGGGCGTCGTGCGGCACCAGCGCCTGGATCGCGTTGAACACCGCGTCGACCGGCCCGTTGCCGTCGGCCTCCTCGGTCAGCGTCCGTCCGTCCATTGCGAGCTTCATCGTCGCGCGCTGGGGTCCGCGCGTGCCGGCGATCACCGAGAGCGAGACGAGGCGGATGCGGTCGTGGGCGGTCGCGAGGTTCTCGTCGACCAGCGCCTCGATGTCCTCGTCGTAGACGTTCTTCTTGCGGTCGGCCAGGGCCTTGAAGCGCTCGAACACGTCCTGGAACTGGTTGTCGGACAGCGTGAGGCCCAACTCGTCGAGCTTCGAGCGGAAAGCCGCCCGGCCCGAGTGCTTGCCCATCACCAAGTTGGTCTTGGCGAGGCCCACGGAGGCCGGCGTCATGATCTCGTAGGTCTCGGCGTGCTTGAGCATGCCGTCCTGGTGGATGCCGCTCTCGTGGGCAAACGCGTTGCGGCCGACGATCGCCTTGTTGAACTGCACGGGGAAGTTCGTCGCGTGGCTGACGAGCTTCGAGGCCCGGGTCAGCATCGTCGACTCGATGCCGGTCTCGTAGGGCAGCACGTCGCCCCGCGTGCGGATCGCCATGACGATCTCCTCCAGCGCCGCGTTGCCGGCCCGCTCGCCGATGCCGTTGATCGTGCACTCGACCTGCCGCGCGCCACCCGCGAGGCCGGCGAGCGAGTTGGCGATCGCCAGCCCGAGGTCGTTGTGGCAGTGGACCGAGAACACCGCCCGGTCGGCGTTCGGCACGTGCACCCGCACCGCCTCGAACATCGCGCGGTACTCGGCTGGCGTCGCGTAGCCCACGGTGTCGGGCAGGTTGATCGTGGTGGCGCCGGCCCTGATCGCGGCCTCGACGCAGCGGCAGAGGTAATCGATCGGCGTGCGGGTCGCGTCCATCGCCGACCACTCGACGTCGGCCACGAGGTCGCGGGCCTGGGCCACCGTCCTCAGGATGATCTCGACCACCTCGTCCTCGCTCTTGCGCATCTGGTGCGCGAGGTGGATCGGCGAGGTCGAGACGAAGGTGTGGATGCGGCCGTTGCGGGCATGCCGCACGGCCTCGCCGGCCCGCGCGATGTCGGCGGGGATGGCGCGGGCGAGCCCGGCGACCGTGGCGCGCTTGGTCCTGCGCGCGATCTCGGCGACCGCCTCGAAGTCGCCGTTCGAGGCGATCGGGAACCCGGCCTCGATGACGTCGACGCCCATGCCGTCGAGCAACTCGGCCACCGCGAGCTTCTCGTCCAGCGTCATCGTCGCGCCGGGGCACTGCTCGCCGTCGCGCAGCGTCGTGTCGAGGATGACGACGCGGTCCTTCGTCTCAGAGATGATGCTCATCGGATGTCTACCCTGTCGCGGGGCGCGCCGCCGCGTCGCGCGGTCGGGCGGCCTCAAGCCTGTCGTGATGGCGGCGCTCCCCTGAAGGCCCAGGCGAACGCCCGGACGGCCCTCAGGGGCGGGTAAGCAGGAGGAGGGCGCGCGTCCGCAGCGCCGCGGATGCGGGCTCGGCCGTGACGGGTGCTGAGCCGGCGATGGCCAAGGCTCGTCTCTCCTCACGCCGTCCAGTTCATGCGGAAGGACCGCCCGGTCGGCCAAGCCCCGCTTATCCCTCCCGCGACGGAACCGCAAGCGCGGAGCCGACGCCGTCGAACCGCGCGCGGGCGCGCTGGATCTCGGCCTGATGCGCGAAGGCCCAGGTGCCGAGCGCCATGACCGGCACCTCCAGCGAGCGGCCGAGGTCGGTCAGGGCGTACTCGACCCGCGGCGGGATCGTCGGGAATACGGTCCGCGTCACCAGCCCGTCCCGTTCCAGGCCGCGCAGGGTGAAGGTGAGCATGCGCTGCGAGATGCCGCCGATGATCCGCCTGAGCTCGTTGAAGCGGTGCGGCCCGTCCTTCAGGGTCATCACGACGAGGACGCTCCACTTGTCGCCGATCCGCGAGAGCACCGAGCTGACGAGGCGGCAATCCTGCGAGGCGTGGCCCGGACTGCCGGGAACCGGGTCGGTACCCTGGATGTGCCCTGGTTCCAAGACTGTGCCCTCTTGCGGCCCGTCGGGATCGGTCATCTATAAGCCCTCGGTACGCTTTTGATACCGAGGACATCGCATGAAGCTCCTTCACGTCGACGGCAGCATCCTGGGTGCGCATTCCGTCAGCCGGACCGTGTCCGGCGCGATCGTCGAGCACCTGAAGGCGGAGACGCCCGACCTCGCGGTGACGTACCGCGACGTCGCGGCGACGCCGCTCCCGCACCTCTCCGGCGCCTATCTCGCCGGTCAGCAGCCCAACGCGACGAACGCGCCCGACGTCCAGCACGACGTCGCCCTGGGCGGCCAAGTGCTCGACGAGTTCCTCGCCGCCGACATCGTCGTGATCGGCGCGCCGCTGTACAACTTCACCATATCGAGCCAGCTCAAGGCCTGGATCGACCGCATCCTGGTGGCGGGCAAGACCTTCCGCTACGGCGAGACGGGACCCGAGGGCCTGGCCGGCGGCAAGCGGGTCATCGTCGCCGTCGCCCGCGGGGGCCTCTACGGAGCCGGCACGCCGAATGCCGCGGCCGAGCACGCCGAGACCTACCTGCGCACGGTGCTCGGCTTCATCGGCATCACCCGCCCGGAATTCATCGTCGCCGAGGGTATCGCGATGGGTCCCGACGCCCGCGAGGCGGCCGTCGCCGGAGCGCTGAAGGCCGCGCGCGAACTTCAGCCCGCTTGATCCGGTCGACGCGGCGACGCGGGCACGCGTTCCCGGATCAGGCGTTCGCGGATCATCGCGCGAGGCGGAGACGCATCGCACGAACGGGGAACGCCTCCGCGGGGATGACCCGCGAAGGCGTGACGGAGCGATGAGACCCGAGGCGGGCTGATCAGACGGCGATGCGCTCCTCGGCATCCGTCGGCTCGCGCAGCACGTAGCCGCGGCCCCAGACGGTCTCGATGTAGTTCTTGCCCTGGCTGGCGTTGGCGAGCTTCTTCCGAAGCTTGCAGATGAACACGTCGATGATCTTCAACTCCGGCTCGTCCATGCCGCCGTAGAGGTGGTTGAGGAACATCTCCTTGGTCAGCGTCGTGCCTTTGCGCAAGCTGAGGAGTTCCAGCATCTGGTACTCCTTGCCGGTGAGGTGCACGCGGGAGCCGGCAACCTCGACGGTCTTCTGGTCGAGGTTGACCACGAGGTCGGCCGTCGTGATCACCGACTGGGCGTGGCCCTTCGAGCGGCGCACGATGGCGTGGATGCGGGCGACGAGCTCGTCCTTGTGGAA
>NZ_CAXTBY010000197.1:0-3661 GCF_964242245.1 uncultured Methylobacterium sp.
CGCAGGCGAAGTGGACGAGGGCTCGGTAGTTCTGGGGCTTCTTGGGCCAGCGGATGAGGACGCCACGGAAGCGGTTGAGCCAAGCGTGGGCGCGCTCGACGACCCAGCGCCGTGCCTTGGCGCTGCGGTGACGTTTGGCCTGGACCTCCTCGCCTCGGCGGCGCAGGTGCAGGGTGAAGCCGCGCTCCTCGGCCAGGGTGCGCGGCGCGGCGGCGTCGTAGCCCTTGTCGAGACACAGGTGTTGAGGCGTCCGTTTGGTCGGCCTGGGCCGGGCGACGGGTACGCTGTCGAGGGTCTCGCGCATCAGGAGGTGGTCGTTGACGTTGGCGCCCGCGATGACGAGGCTGATCGGCACGCCGCGCCCGTCAGCGAGCACCGAGCGCTTGACCCCGCCCTTGCCGCGGTCGGGCGGGTTGGGGCCGGTTTTTCCCCCCACCCAGGGGCGCCTTGCCCATGGCGCCGTCCAGGGACAGCCACGCCCAGTCGATCCCGACCAGATCATCGTAGACCAGCAGGCCCTCCCGCCAGAACGCCTCGAACACCCCGGCCTGCGTCCACGCCTGGAACCGGCGACGGGCTGAGGACGACGTGCAGATCCCGGTGGCGGTCAGGGCGTTCCACTGGCACCCGGTGCGCAGCACGAACAGGATCGCGTCCATCGCCTTGCGGTCGGGCGTCCGCGGGTTGTGGCACCCCAAAGGATGGGGTGGACGCGGCGGCAGCAGAGGCTGCATCCGCGCCCACAGATTGTCGGGCAGACGATACGTCATCCAGGACCGACGGCTTGCTCGGGCGGCGCTTGCGAAGATCGCTCATCCCGAAAAAATAGCGCACCAGCCATCAACCTCTACCGAGATAGGTTCTAAGGCGGTCCGCAACACGAGCGACATAGAAACTATCGTATGTCGGCTATGGGTGCACGCTGTGTGAAAACGGAAGCACCCTGTGAAATCGTAGAACGATCCTCTACGCGGCTGACATGAACGCCTGCCGGATCGCCGTTCTGACGCATTCCGGGTGCCTGTCTTGGCGCAGCTTAGGGCGTTCGATGGAAGAGCCTTCCAACGCTTCTGCGTTCTCACACGGCCTCGGTCGAAAGCAGCCTTCAGGCGCAGATACTAACCATCGGATTCAGATCACCAGGGTCCGCATCTGGACGAACCCGGCGGCGCGCTCGCACAGCCGGCTTCGTCCGATGGGCCGGCCGAGGCCTACTCAGCCGATCCGCCCCGCCGTGTTGCCGGAACTGCGGCGCGCGACGCTCCGGGTGGGCTCGCGTTGCAGCCCCCGGTCCAGCCGCCGCCAGCGCGGACCGGTCACCCCGCTGCCGAGACCAGCCAGCACCCCGCGCCGAGCCGCACGGCGCCGTCCCGCGCGTGCGGCACCAGGGCCTCCGTCACCGCCTCCAGGGCCGCCTGCCGCACGGGCGGCTCGCGGTCGCGCAGCAGCCGGGAGACCGGGCCCAGGCCCACCACGACCGCGGCCGCCGCCTCCGCAGCCGTGCGGGCCGCGCCGTCCTGCGCCCGCCCGAGCACGAGGTCGCGCGCCACAGGCTCGCAGGCGACGGCGTCGAAGCCCGCCGCCTCAAGCAGCCGGGCCAGTCCCTCGGGGTCGGCGAAGCGGAACGGGCCCGGCCCGTCGGGGTCGGGCGGGCTCGCGTCGGGCACGAGCGGCAGCACCGCGGCGCGGGGCACGGTGACCCAGGGATTGTCCGCCATCGCCCGCCAGCACAGGAAAGTGAGGCGCCCGCCGGGCTTCAGCGCCCGGCGGATGTTGGCGAAGGCTGCGTGCGAATCGGAAAAGAACATCACCCCGAAGCGGGAGATGGCATGGTCGAAGGCGTCCGCGCCGAACGCGTGGGTCTCGGCATCCGCCTCGATCCAGGCGACCGGCGCGTCGCCCGCCCGCACGGGGCGCCCGCGGGCCACGCTCAGCAGCGGCGCCGAGAGGTCGGCGGCGAGCACCCGGCCCCCCGCGCCGGCGGCGCGCGCGGCGATCAGCGCGGTCGCGCCCGCGCCGCAGCCGACGTCGAGGATCGCGGCGCCCGGCGGCAGGGCCGCGCCGGAGAACAGCGCCTCGGTGAGCGGCGCGAACACCGCGTCGAGCACCGCTTGGCTGCGGGCCCAGCGCTGGCCGACCTCGCCGTTCCAGTACTCGGCCTGGGTCATCGCGGCCTGAACCATCGCCCTGCTCCCTCCGCGCGGCGACGATCCGCGCCGCGCGCCGCATCATGCACCCGGGCGGGGCGGGCGTCTGCGGCAAACCCGGGGACCGCGTGACGCTTGAGACCGGCCGGACCAACTCAGGGCGGACACGCCAAACCACCTGAGGAACCCGCACTTCTCATTCCTGTCGGACATGACGTCGAGGCCGTCACCACGCCCGGCGTCGGCCTGGGAAGGGACGGCGCGAAGCCCGCCCTCACGCAGCCCGCCCTGCGACCCGCCCGCCCTCGGCCACGCGCGGCTCGGGCGGCCGCTCCGGCGCGTCGAGCCACCGCCGCCGCAGCCGCGCGCAGGGCCGCTCCACGAGCGCGTGCATCGCCGCGCAGAACCCCAGCGTCGGCGGCAGGCCCGCGGCGATCAGGAAGGCGGGCCCCGCCTCCGGCCGGAGGTGCTGGATCAGCGCGATCACCGTCGGGTGCGCGAGGTAGAAGGCGTAGGACCAGAGCCCGAGCCGGCGCAGCGGCGGTGCGCCGAGCCACCGGACGAGCCGGCCGCGCCCGTGCAGGAGGGCCGCGAACGGCACGAACAGGGCCGCGCTCTGGAGGGTGTAGCGCAGGGTCTCGCGGAACACCGGATCGCGCACGGCGAGCGTCTCGAGGATCACGAGGCCTGAGGCCGCCACGTGCCAAGCTTTGGGCCGCCACGCGCGGTCGCCCGGCACGACCGGGTTGTTCCACAGGCCGAGGCAGCAGCCGAACAGGATCGCGTCCAGCCGCGTGTGGGTCCACGAATAGTTGAGGCTATCATCGGCAAGCCGCCACGCGTTGAGGCCGCGGATGCCGAGCACCACGGCGCAGACGGCTAGGCACGCGAGCGCCGCGCGGGCCGGGGAGCGGCGCCCGAGCCAGAGGGCGAAGGCCACGGGGAAGACGAGGTAGAAGTGCTCCTCGATGGCGAGACTCCACAGCGGCACCGGCAGCACCCGCTCGGTGCCGAACAGCCCCGGATAGTTCGTCAGGAACGTCGCCTGCCCGAGCACCGCCGCGGCGTCGACCTCCATCCAATCCAGCAGCCCGAGCCCGTAGAGCAGGCCCGACAGCGCCAGCGTCAGGTACATCGGCGGCAGGATGCGCAACGCGCGCCGCAGGTAGAACGCCCGCAGCGCCACGCCGCCGGTCGCCGCGCGCTCGATCCGCAGGAGGGTGGTGATGAGGTATCCCGACAGGAAGAAGAACACCGTGACGCCGAAGCCCCCGGGCACGACGCGGCTCAACCCGCAATGGGCCACGTAGACGATCAGGATCGCGAGCGCCCGCACCCCGTCGAGCTGCGGCAGGTAGGGCATCGTGGCCGGGATTTTGGGGGTGTGGTCGCGGGTTGGGATGGCGGGGCTCCTGCCGGGGCGGGCATGGGACCCGAGTTTTTTCGCGCTGCCTATCCGCAGCCGCTTCGGAGATGGCTGGGACTGTGTGGGAGGGTAAATATTTGGCGATTAT
>NZ_CAXTBY010000198.1:0-3639 GCF_964242245.1 uncultured Methylobacterium sp.
CGAGCAGTAAGCTATACGCTCTTCAATGCGTCGGCTCGCCCGCCGACACCTTCGCGGTCCAGTCGTCGAAGGCGACCACGCGCTGGCGCTGCTCGCCGAGGCCGTCGATGCGCAAGCGCATCTCGTCGCCCGCCTTGAGGTAGCGCGGCGGCTTCATCCCGAGGCCGACGCCGGGCGGCGTGCCGGTGGTGATCACGTCGCCCGGCTCCAGCAGCATGAAATGCGAGACGTAGGCGACGAGCTGCGCCACGTCGAAGATCATCGTCGCCGTCGAGCCGGTCTGCATCCGCTGCCCGTTCACGTCGAGGCTCATCGACAGGGCCTTGATGTCCGGGATCTCGTCGAGCGTCACCAGCCAGGGGCCCAGCGGTCCGAAGGTCGGGCAGCCCTTGCCCTTGGTCCAGGTCGGGCCCCGGTCCATCTGGAATTCGCGCTCGGACACGTCGTTGCAGATGCACAGGCCCGCGACGTAGCCGAGCGCCTCGTTGGCGTGGACGTAGGAGGCGCGGGCGCCGATCACCACGGCGAGTTCCACCTCCCAGTCGGTCTTGGCGGAGCCCTTGGGGATGATCACCGTATCGTTGGCGCCGACGATGCAGGAGGGCGCCTTGTTGAAGACGATCGGCTCCTTGGGGATCGCAGACCCCGTCTCGGCGGCGTGGTCGGCGAAGTTGAGGCCGATCGCGACGAAGTTGCGGGTGCCGCCGACGCACGGGCCGAGACGGGTCTCTGCGGGCAAGAGGGGCAGCGTCTCCGGATCGATCAGGCGAAGCCGGTCGAAGGCCTCGCGGGACAGCGCGGGCCCGGCAAGGTCGCGCATCACGCCGGAAAGGTCGCGCAGGCCGCCCTGAGCGTCGATCAGGCCGGGTCTCTCGTCGCCGCTCGCGCCGTGCCGAACCAGTTTCA
This sequence comes from uncultured Methylobacterium sp., assembly GCF_964242245.1. Classification (NCBI taxonomy): domain Bacteria; kingdom Pseudomonadati; phylum Pseudomonadota; class Alphaproteobacteria; order Hyphomicrobiales; family Methylobacteriaceae; genus Methylobacterium; species uncultured Methylobacterium sp. Next base: position 907 of record NZ_CAXTBY010000198.1, read on the forward strand.
TCGCTCGTCCATTCCCCCGGCGCCGCGGCGCATCGACCGGGAAGGTGGGTGCGGCGGCGATGGGGTCAAGCAGCGTCCGACGTGAAGGACCCCGGTGCCGCCGCCGGCGCTCAACGTTCGTCCGGTCCGATCAGGATCGGCAGAGAGGCGCGCGTGTCCATGCGCCGGAATGTGGCAAGAACCCCACATGGATCGCATAAAAGCGCCCATCCCCATCACGAGGCAAACATTCATGCAACATCCTACAGATGGTTTAGATGTGAACGAATAGTGCGGGGCGCGAACTCTGACGGCATACTCATGAGACCGGCATCGAATTTCCAAGCAATGAACACATGAAATGCTCACCTTTTAAGTCTATCGACTGCCCTTGAAACGCAGATCGAACAAAGGCACGGTCTCCTCCAAGGCAACGGGCTCGAATGGGCCGCACCGCTTCGAGTGCAGTGCCGAATCAGGAGGGACGACCATGGCGGCGACACTTCGCGCATCCGTGCTGGCCGGCGCGGCGGCATCGGCGCTGGCGCTCGGGACGGCGGGGGCGGAGGCAGGCGCCTTCGGGCTGCGCGAGCAGAGCGCCATCGCGGCCGGCATGGCCGATGCCGGCGCGGCCTCGGGGGGCGGGGGCGTCTCCTCGATGTTCTGGAACCCGGCCGTGGTGACGATGCGCCCCGGCTGGATCACCGAGCAGAACCTCACCTATATCGGACCCTCGGGCACGATCACGCCGACGACCCCGACCAACCCCGGCTTCATCGGGCTCGGCGGCTCGGGCGATATCGGCCAGGGCGCGGTGCTGCCCTCGGGCGCCACCGCCTACCAGCTCAATGACCGGCTCTGGGTCGGCATCCAGACCGGCGCGCCGTTCGGGCTCGTGACGAAGCCGCGCGACGTCTGGGCCGGCGAGGTCTACGGCCGCTCGAACCGCATCTTCTCGCTGGCCTTCAACCCCGTGGTCGGCTTCAAGGTCAACGAGTGGCTGTCCGTCGCCGCCGGCCCCAGCATCGAGTACTTCCGGCTCACCCTGCGGCAGGCGGTGCCGGTCCCCGGCCTGTCGCCGACCGTCTATCCGAGTTCGTTCCTCAAGGGTGAGTCCTGGGGCGTCGGCTTCACCGCCGGCGCGCTGATCACGCCCTGGGAGGGTACGGCCTTCGGCGTCGGCTACCGCTCCTCGGTGCATCACGACATCGAGGGCTCGATCGGCGTGCCGCTGCTCGCCCTCGCGCCGCTCGGCGGGCAAGTCCGCGCCAACCTCAACACGCCGGAGAAGCTCAGCGTCGGCCTGACGCAGGCGGTCGCACCGAACCTCCGGCTGAACCTCGGCTTCGAGTGGGACAACTGGTCGAGGCTCGGCACGGTCGGGATCGTCTCGCAGGCCCGCGGCGTGCCGGTGAACTATCTGCCGCTCAACTACAAGGATGGCTACACCTACGCGATCGGCGCGGAATACGACTGGTCGCAGGCGCTCACCCTGCGCGGCGGCGTGTCCTACGAGCAATCGCCGATCGATGTCTCGAACCGCTCCGTGCGCCTGCCGGACGGAGACCGGGTCAACCTCGCCGTCGGCGCCGGCTACCGCTGGAGCGAGAAGCTGATGCTCAACCTCGCCTACTCGCACCTGTTCGTCGAGCGCGGCCGTATCCTGGCCGGGCCGGGACGCGACTACAACACCGGCAACATCGTCTTCGCCGGCCTCGCGGAGAGCAGCGTCGATATCGTCTCGGTAGGCTTCCGCTACACCTTCGACGCCCCCGTGGCTCCGGTGCCGGCCCCGCTCGTGCGCAAATACTGAGGCCGATCGACCGAACGGCAAACGGCCCCGATGGATCGCCATCCTCCGGGGCCGTTCCGGTCGTGCCCGCCGAGGCGACTATGCCCAGGGGGATCAGGCCTTCATCCGCACGTAGGTGCCGGGCGCAGGCCCGAGGGAGGCCAGCGCACCGCCGCCGGGCTCGCGGGCCGGGACGCGCTCGGAGGCTTGGCGCTCCAGCCACTCGAACCAGTACGGCCACCACGAGCCTTTGGTCTCGGTCGCGGCCGCGATCCAGTCCTCCAGGCGGCCCTCCGCCCGCCCGCCGGTCCAGTAGCCGTACTTCGGCTTCGCGGGCGGGTTGACGACGCCCGCGATGTGGCCGGAGCCGGCCAGCACGTAGTCGACCGGGCCGCCGAACTTGGCCGAGCCCTCGAACACCGAGAGCGCCGGGGCGATGTGGTCCTCGCGGGTCGCGAGGTTGAAGACCGGCACCGTCACCTTCTTCAGGTCGAGGCGGACGTTGCCGAGCACCATCTTCCCCTTGGCGAGGTTGTTCTCCAGGTAGCAGTTGCGCAGGTAGAAGGCGTGGTTGGCCGCCGGCATCCGGGTGGCATCCGCGTTCCAGTACAGCAAGTCGAACGCCGAGGGCGCTTTGCCCTTGACGTAGTTGTTGACCACGTGGGACCAGATCAGGTCGTTGGGCCGCAGCATGTTGAAGGCGTTGGCCATCTTCGCGCCTTCGAGGTAGCCGCGCTCGGCCATGCGCGCCTCCACCTGCCGGATCTGCGCCTCGTCGGCGAAGACCTTCAGGTCGCCCGCGTGGGTGAAGTCGACCTGCGTCGTCAGGAACGTCGCGCTCTTGATCCGGCGGTTGCCGGTCGCCGCCTGCATGGCGAGGGTCACGGCGAGCAGCGTGCCGCCGACGCAGTAGCCCGCGGCCGCCACCTCGGTCTCGCCGGTGGCGACGCCGATCGCGTCGA
>NZ_CAXTBY010000199.1:0-3633 GCF_964242245.1 uncultured Methylobacterium sp.
CCGCAGCATTACGGCTTCCTCGAATCCGACTGGGACCGGCCGATCTTCCTCGACAACGTGCTGGGGCTGGAATTCGCCACGATCCGCGAGATCGTCGCGATCCTGGAGCGGACCTACTGCCAGACGCTCGGCGTCGAGTTCATGCACATCTCCGATCCCACCGAGAAGGCGTGGATCCAGGAGCGCATCGAGGGCAAGGACAAGGAGATCTCCTTCACCCCCGAAGGCCGTCGAGCGATCCTGAACAAGCTGATCGAGGCCGAGGGCTTCGAAAAGTTCCTGGACCTGAAATACACCGGCACCAAGCGCTTCGGCCTCGACGGCTCCGAGGCGATGATCCCGGCGCTGGAGCAGATCATCAAGCGCGGGGGCGCCCTGGGCGTGCGCGAGATCGTGCTCGGCATGGCCCACCGCGGTCGGCTCAACGTGCTGACCAACGTGATGGCCAAGCCCTTCCGGGCGGTGTTCAACGAGTTCAAGGGCGGCTCGGCCTCGCCGGCCGAGGTCGAGGGCTCGGGCGACGTCAAGTACCACCTCGGCGCGTCCTCCGACCGCGCCTTCGACGGCAACAACGTCCACCTGTCGCTGACCGCCAACCCCTCGCACCTCGAGATCGTCGATCCGGTGGTGCTGGGCAAGGTCCGCGCCAAGCAGGACCAGCGCGCCAAGCCGAACATCCAGCGCGGCAGCGTCATGCCGCTGCTGATCCACGGCGACGCGGCGTTCGCCGGCCAGGGCGTGGTCGCCGAGTGCCTCGGGCTGTCCGGCCTGAAGGGCCACCGCACCGGCGGCTCGATCCACTTCATCATCAACAACCAGATCGGCTTCACCACCGATCCGCGCTTCTCGCGCTCCTCCCCCTACCCCTCCGACGTGGCCAAGATGGTCGAGGCGCCGATCTTCCACTGCAACGGCGACGACCCGGAGGCGGTCACCTTCGCGACCAAGGTCGCGGTGGAGTACCGGCAGAAGTTCGGCAAGCCGGTGGTGATCGACATGCTGTGCTACCGCCGCTTCGGCCACAACGAGGGCGACGAGCCGGCCTTCACCCAGCCGAAGATGTACCAGCGCATCCGCAAGCACCCGACCGTGCTGGAGACCTACGCGCGCAAGCTTGTCGAGAACGGCACGATCACCCAGGACGCCTACGACGCCCGCAGGGCCGACTTCCGGGCCAAGCTCGACAGCGAGCTCGAAGTCGCAGGCGCCTACAAGGCCAACAAGGCCGACTGGCTCGACGGGCGCTGGGCCGGCTTCAAGGCGGTGCACGAGGACGTGGACGACCCCCGCCGCGGCCGCACCGGCGTGCCCGCCGAGACCTTGCGCGAGATCGCGCAGAAGATCACCCAGGCGCCCCCCGGCTTCCACCTGCACCGCACGATCCAGCGCTTCCTCGACAACCGCGCCAAGGCGGTCGAGACCGGCGCCGGCATCGACTGGGCGACCGCCGAGGCGCTGGCCTTCGGCGCGACCCTCATCGACGGCAACCGCGTCCGCCTCTCGGGCCAGGACGTGGAGCGCGGCACCTTCTCGCAGCGTCACGCCGTGGTGATCGACCAGGAGAACGAGCAGCGCTTCACGCCGCTGAACGCGATCCGCGAGGGTCAGGCGCCCCTGGAGGTCATCAACTCGATGCTGTCGGAGGAGGCCGTGCTCGGCTTCGAGTACGGCTACTCGGCGGCCGAACCCAACGCTCTGGTGCTGTGGGAGGCGCAGTTCGGCGACTTCGCCAACGGCGCGCAGGTGGTCATCGACCAGTTCATCGCGTCGGGCGAGCGCAAGTGGCTGCGCATGTCCGGCCTCGTGATGCTGCTGCCGCACGGCTACGAGGGCCAGGGGCCGGAGCACTCCTCCGCGCGGCTGGAGCGTTACCTGCAATCCTGCGCCGAGGACAACATGCAGGTCGCCAACTGCTCGACGCCGGCCAACTACTTCCACATCCTCCGGCGCCAGTTGAAGCGCGACTTCCGCAAGCCCTTGATCCTGATGACGCCGAAGTCGCTCCTGCGGCACAAGCGGGCGGTGTCGGGCATCGAGATGATCGCCGAAGGATCGAGCTTCCACCGCATCCTGTGGGACGGCGCCGAGCGCGACGAGACCGGCGTGAAGCTGGTGCGCGACGACAAGATCCGCCGCGTCGTGCTGTGCTCGGGCAAGGTCTACTACGACCTGCTGGAGGAGCGCGAGAAGCGGGCTGTCTCCGACGTCTACCTGCTGCGCGTCGAGCAGCTCTACCCGTTCCCGCTGAAGGCGCTGGCCAACGAGATGGGCCGATTCCGCAACGCCGAGGTGGTGTGGTGCCAGGAGGAGCCCAAGAACATGGGCGCGTGGTCCTTCGTCGAGCCCTACCTCGAATGGGTGCTCGGCCAGGCGAGCTGCACCGCCAAGCGCGCCCGCTACGTCGGCCGCCCGGCCTCGGCCTCGACCGCCGTCGGGCAGATGTCGAAGCACCAGGCCCAGCTCCAGGCGTTCCTCAACGAGGCGCTGGCCGTCTGACCTTTTGCGAGTTGGCGGCGCGCCTCGCGTGCCGCCGTCCCGACTCCCGGTCGTCCCGCACGGCCCAACCGATCCGGCGTGAACACACATGGCAACCGACATCCTCGTCCCGACGCTCGGCGAATCCGTCAGCGAGGCCACCATCGGCCGCTGGTTCAAGAAGCCGGGCGACGCGGTGGCCGCCGACGAGCCCCTGGTCGAACTCGAAACCGACAAGGTGACGCTGGAGGTCAACGCGCCGGCGGCCGGCGAACTCGGCGAGATCCTGGTCAAGGACGGCGAGACGGTGGAGCCAGGCGCGCTGCTCGGCTCGATCGTCGAGGCGGGCGCCGGCGGCGCCAAATCTGCGCCGAAGAAGGAGACCGCGCAGCCGAAGACGCAGGCCGCCGAGACCAAGGCCGAGAGCCGCAGCGAGGCGCCGAAGGCGGCCGCCCCCGCCGAGACGAAGCCCGTCGAGGAGGCGCCGGCCACGGAATCGGCGGCCGGCTACGGCAACCACGGCGATGCGGCGCCCCCGGCCGCGCGTCCGTCCAGCGACAACGGCCCGGCGGTGGGCAAGCTCGCGCGGGAGTCCGGCCTCGATCCGTCGGGCCTCAACGGCACCGGCAAGGACGGCCGCGTCACCAAGGGCGACATGCTCGGCGCGATCGCCAAGGGCGAGCAGCAGGGCAGGGGCGGCTCTCAGCCCGCGCCGGCGCCCGCCAAGGAGGCTCGCCCCACCCCGCCGCGCCCGGCCTCCAAGCCCGACGACGCCGCGCGCGAGGAGCGCGTGCGGATGACCAAGCTCCGCCAGACCATCGCCCGCCGCCTCAAGGACGCGCAGGACACGGCGGCGATGCTGACGACGTTCAACGACGTCGACATGGGCGCCGTGATGGCGATGCGCACCCAGTACAAGGACATGTTCGAGAAGAAGCACGGGACGAAGCTCGGCTTCATGGGCTTCTTCACCAAGGCGGTGATCGGCGCCCTGAAGGACGTGCCGGCGGTCAATGCCGAGATCGACGGGCAGGATCTCGTCTACAAGAACTACTACCACATCGGCATCGCCGTCGGCACCGATAAGGGCCTCGTCGTGCCGGTGGTGCGCGATGCCGACGACCTCTCGATCGCGGGCATCGAGAAGACGATCTCGGG
>NZ_CAXTBY010000200.1:0-3543 GCF_964242245.1 uncultured Methylobacterium sp.
GGCCGTCGCCCCTTCTTCCGTCGTCGCAAGACCTGCCCGTTCTCCGGCGCCAACGCGCCGAAGATCGACTACAAGGACGTGAAGCTGCTCTCGCGCTACGTCTCGGAGCGCGGCAAGATCGTGCCGTCGCGCATCACGGCGGTCTCGGCCAAGAAGCAGCGCGAGCTCGCCCAGGCGATCAAGCGCTCCCGCTTCCTCGGCCTGCTCCCCTACGTCATCAAGTAGGGTTTTCGGCCGGCCCGGTTCGTCCGGGCCGGCCGCGTTCCTCCGGGCGTCGGGTTCCACCGTCGCCCGATCGTTGGGGCGCCTCTCGCCCCTAACCCTGCCCGCATCCCGCGGGGCGGCGGGACAGCGGATTTCATGGTCCAGACCCTCGGTATCGGCATCGGCGCGGGCCTCGTCTCGGCACTCCTGTTCGGGATGCTGCTCAAGGCGACGCCGCTCGCCCTCGTGCTCTACCTGCTGGCGCCCCTGCCGATCCTGATCGTCGGCCTCGGCTGGAGTTCGCGCGCCGCGCTCGCGGCGGCGGCTTCGGGGAGCCTCGCCCTGGCCCTCGTGGTCGGGCCCTTCCTCGGCCTGGGATTCGCCGCCTACCTCGCCCTCCCGGCGTGGTGGCTCGCCTACCTCGCGCTGCTCGGCCGGCCGAACGCCGACGGCACGCTCGAATGGTACCCGACCGGGCGCCTGCTCGGCTGGACCGGCACGACCGCCGCGCTCGCCTTCCTCGCCATCGCCGTCCTGTCCTCGCCGAGCCACGAGGCGTTCCAGACCCAGCTGCGCGGGCTCGCCGGCACCGTCGTCCGCGCCCAGATGCGCGACGCCCCGGCAGCACCCGCGAAGCCCGATGCGGACAGGACCGATGCCCCAGCGACGCCCGATGAACCGGCTCAGGCCGACGCGCAGCCGGCGCAGGCCGAAGCCCACGCCGACCTTGCCGACGCGCTGGCCCGCACCGTGCCGGCCTTCGCGGCCAACGGGCTTGCCCTGCTCCTGACCTTCTATCTCTGGGCCAGTGGCCGCATCGTGCAGCTCTCCGGCCGCCTGCCGCGGCCGTGGCCGGACATTCCGTCCACGGTGATGCCGCGGGCCATGCTCGGCCTGCTCGCCGCCGCCATGGTCCTCGCCTTCGCCCCGGGCTACGCGGGCGTGCTCGGCACCGCGCTGGTGGGCTCGGCGAGCGCGGTCTTCGCCCTCCAGGGCTTGGCCGCCTTCCACGACCGCAGCCGGGGCCGCCCCGCACGCGGCGCCCTGCTCATCGGCCTCTACCTCATCCTGTTCGTGACGCAGGGCATCGCCCTCGTCGCGCTGACCCTGTTCGGCCTCGCCGACACCGCGCTCAACCGGCGCCGTCCCCAGGGACCTCCGAAGGACGGCGCGAGACCCTGAGAGACCTGCCGCCATCCCGGCGGCTCGAACGGCAAGAGGACAAGACGATGGAAGTGATCCTGCTCGAACGCGTCGCCAAGCTCGGCCAGATGGGCGAGACCGTGAACGTCAAGCCGGGCTTCGCCCGCAACTTCCTCCTCGCCCGCGGCAAGGCGTTGCGCGCGACGGAGGGCAACAAGAAGCACTTCGACACCCAGCGCGCCCAGCTCGAAGCGCGCAACCTCGACCGCAAGAAGGAGGCGGAAGGGGTCGCCGAGAAGCTCGACGGCCAGAGCTTCGTCCTGATCCGCCAATCCGGCGAATCGGGCGTCCTGTACGGCTCGGTCTCGACCCGCGACCTCGCCGAGGTCGTCTCGAAGGACGGCTTTTCGGTCGATCGCGGCCAGTTCACCCTGAACCAGCCGATCAAGACCCTGGGCCTCCACGTCGTGCCCGTGGTGCTCCACCCCGAGGTCGACGTGAAGGTCACCGTCAACGTCGCCCGCAGCCCGGAGGAGGCCGAGCGTCAGGCCCGCGGCGAGTCGGTCACCGAGCGCGAAGCGTTCAACCTCGACGACCTCGGCCTCGAAGTCGGCAAGGCGCTGGCCGATGCCGGCGAGGGCGCCGACGACCGCGGCTGAGCCGCGCATCCTTTTCCCCCCTCTGTGGTGCTTGCAGATGCACACATCAGTTGCATCTGACGACGATGGCCGCGCATCCCCTCGCCCCGCCTGTGGGGAGAGGGCTTTGCCGACCTCGTCGTCGGCAAAGCGAGGCGGCAGCCGATGGCGAGGGGGGCCGACACCGGGGAGACACCTCCGTTGGGGCCCCTCACCGTCGCTCGGCTTCGCCTCTCGCTTCCCGCCTGCACGACGCGGTGCAGGCGGGCCTCTCCCCGCAAGCGGGGAGAGGGGACCGGCGCTGCATCCGGCTGCATCCGGAGATGTGTGCATCCGGTAGCTCTGCGGGGGAGGAAGGCGAAGTCGTTGTGAATGTCGGTGACAGCGGGGATCGTAGCCGGCCCGGCTTGACATGTTCCGGATTTGTTCCAGCATGGACGCCCGCTCTTCGCGCTGAACGGCGGGCGTCCCGTGTTCCGGCCCAGCCTCGTGGGCAAGCCGGAGGCTAAGCATCGGTCAACCCTACCGGTGCCATGGTCGTCGGGTCATGTCTGGGATGCGGCGCCGACCCGGCCCGCATCGATTCGGAGCGTCCGTCGATGGTCCTGCCCAATGCCCTGACGGCCAAGCTCGAAGCCGTGCAGGCCGAGTACCGCGTCGCGCCGCACAACATCGATGCGGAGCAGGCGCTGCTCGGCGCGATGCTGGTGAACAACGACGCCTACTACCGCGTCTCGGACTTCCTGCTGCCCGAGCACTTCATGGAGGACGCCCACCAGCAGATCTTCCAGGTGGCGACCTCGCTGATCAAGGCGGGCAAGCTCGCGACCCCGATCACCCTGAAGACGTACCTGGGCGACGCCGATTTCGGCGGCCAGACCGTGATGCAGTACCTCGCGCGGCTCGCGGCCGACGCCAGCACCGTCATCAACGCCGGCGAGTACGGCCGGGCAATCTACGACCTCGCGATCCGGCGCCGGCTCATCACCATCGGCGAGGACCTCGTCAACGGCGCCTACGAGGCACCGGTCGAGCAGGCCCCCCGCGACCAGATCGAGGAGACCGAGCGCCGCCTCTACGAGCTCGCCGAGGCCGGCAAGTACGACGGCGGCTTCCAAAAATTCTCCGACGCGCTGACGGCGGCCGTCGACATGGCGGCCAAGGCCTACCAGCGCGAGGGCAAGCTCTCGGGGATCGCCACCGGTTTGACGGACCTCGACGCCAAGATGGGCGGGCTGCAGGCCTCCGACCTCATCATCCTCGCCGGGCGCCCGGCGATGGGCAAGACCTCGCTCGTGACCAACATCGCCTTCAACATCGCAAAGGCCTACCAGGGCGAGAAGCAGGCCGACGGCACGATCAAGACGAAGAACGGCGGCATCGTCGGGTTCTTCTCCCTGGAGATGTCGGCCGAGCAGCTCGCCACCCGCATCATCGCCGAGCAGTCCGGCGTGCCCTCCTACAAGATCCGCCGCGGCGACATCCGGCCGGAGGACTTCTACAAGATCACGGACGCCGCCCGCGACATGCAGACGATCCCGTTCTACATCGACCAGTC
>NZ_CAXTBY010000201.1:0-3538 GCF_964242245.1 uncultured Methylobacterium sp.
CTAGAGCATTTTCCATGATCTTCGGATCACGGAAGATGCTCTAACTCCTTATGTAGTCGCATTTTCTTCACGCGAGCCGGCATCCAACTCGCTGGAAAATGCTCTGGCGCGATCAGGATACGGCGGGCTCGACCGCGGCGGTAAGGATGCCGGCCACCTCCGCGGTGACGGCGTCGATCGGCTTCATGCCGTCCACGGTCCGGAGCATGCCGCCCGTCGCGTAGTAGGCCGAGAGCGGCGCGGTCTGGATGCGATAGGCATCGAGACGGGACTTGAACACCTCCGGGGTGTCGTCCCTGCGCACGGGCAAGCCGCGGGCGGCGGTCTCCTCCGCGCGGCGGGTGATCCGCCCGACCAGGGCCGCCTCGTCGACCTTCAACTCGACCACGGCCGAGAGTGCGAGGCCCTTCTCCTCCAGCATACGATCGAGCGCCTCGGCCTGCGCGACGGTGCGCGGGAAGCCGTCCAGGATGAATCCGGACCTCGCGTCGGCCTCCTCAATCCGGTCGGCAACGATGCCGACGACGATCGCGTCGGACACGAGTCCGCCGCTGTCCATCACAGCCTTCGCCTGCAATCCCACCGGCGTACCGGCGGCGACCGCCGCGCGCAGCATGTCGCCGGTGGAGAGCTGCGGGATGCCGAACCGCGCGACGATCCGCTCGGACTGCGTGCCCTTCCCCGCGCCAGGTGGTCCGAGCAGAATGATCCGCATGGCGTTGTCCTCGTCCGCGCCCATCTCACGGGGCTTCGTTGGCGGCCAGCGGCACCTCCCCGGCACCGCCTGTTCGCAATGTTTTTTAGCCGGTTCCTCAATCCTTACGAGCCGCAAGGAGCCAGCGAGCCTGAGGATTTCAGTGGGTGTGTCTCGGATACAAGCGAGGCCCGGTCAGCGCCGCCGCTGGACGGTGGAGGCGCCGCGGAGCTTGGCCTTCTTCACAAGCCCCTCGTACTGGTGCGCCATCAGGTGCCCGTGGATCTGCGCGACCGTGTCCATGGTCACCGAGACCACGATCAGCAGCGAGGTGCCGCCGAAGCCGAGGCTCGCCGAGGCGTAAGAGGCCAGGATCTCCGGCACGAGGCAGACGAAGGTGAGGTAGAGCGCGCCGATCAGGGTGATGCGGGTCAGCACCTTGTCGATGAAGGCCGCCGTGCGCTCGCCCGGCCGGATGCCGGGGATGAAGCCGCCGTGCTTCTTCAGGTTGTCGGCGGTTTCCTGCGGGTTGAACACCACCGCCGTGTAGAAGAATGCGAAGAAGATGATCAAGGCGGCGTACATGGCCATGTAGAGCGGCCGGCCGTGGCCGAGATACGCCGTCACGGTGGCGAGCACGCCGGTGCCCTGGTTCGCCGAGAAGCTCGCGACGGTGGCCGGCAGCAGCAGCAGCGAGGAGGCGAAGATCGGCGGGATCACGCCCGAGGTGTTGAGCTTGAGCGGCAGGAACGAGGTCTGGCCCTCGTACATCCGGTTGCCGACCTGGCGCTTGGGGTAGTTGATCAGCAGGCGGCGCTGGGCGCGTTCCATGAACACGATGAAGTACACGAGCGCGATCGCCGCGACGCCGACGCCGAGGATCACCGCCGAGGACAGGGCGCCGGTGCGCGACAGCTCCAGCGCGCCGACGATCGCGGTCGGCAGGTGGGCGACGATGCCGGCGAAGATGATCAGCGAGGAGCCGTTGCCGATGCCGCGGGAGGTGATCTGCTCGCCGATCCACATCAGGAACAGCGTGCCGCCGGTCAGCGTGATGACGGTGGAGGCGAGGAAGAACGGGCCGGGATCGATCGCGGCGCTGGAGCTTTGCAGGCCTATGGCGATGCCCCAGGACTGCACCAGGGCCAGCACCACCGTGAGGTAGCGGGTGTACTGGTTGATGACCTTGCGGCCCGACTCGCCTTCCTTCTTCAGGGTCTCCAGGCTCGGGATCACCGAGGTGAGGAGCTGGATGATGATCGAGGCCGAGATGTAGGGCATGATGTTGAGCGCGAAGATCGCCATGCGCTCCACCGCCCCGCCGGAGAACATGTTGAACAGCCCGAGCACGCCGCCCGACTGCTGCTGGAAGTTGCGCGCGAACTGCTCCGGGTCGATGCCGGGGATCGGGATGTAGGTGCCGAGCCGGAACACCACGAGGGCGCCGAGCGTGAACCAGATGCGCTTCTTGAGCTCGTCGGCCTTGGCGATGGCCCCGAAATTGAGGTTCGCGGCGAGCTGCTCGGCGGCTGAGGCCATGGCCTGTGTCCTGGTTGACGGTCCGAGGGCGCCGCGCGGCACCCTTTAGAAGCGGGAGCGGCGGCCACGCGCGAGGTTGCACGGGCCGCCGCTCGAAGCTTCCGAACTTAAGGGGTCGGAAACCGGTAAGCAACCGCGCTCAGGCGGCCGACTCGCCCTTGCCGCCCTTGCCGCGGACCGAGACACGGTCGCCGTAGACGACGGCGATGCTGCCGCCGGCCTTCTCGACCGCCGCGACCGCCGACTTCGACGCGCGGGTGACCTCGAAGGCCACCTTCGCGGTGAGTTCGCCGACGCCGAGCAGCTTCACGCCGTCCCGCGCCCGGGCGATGATCCCGGCCTGCACCAGCGCCTCGACCGTCACGGTCGCGGCGTGATCGAGCCTGCCCGCGTCGATCGCCTGCTGCACGCGGCCGACATTCACCTCGTTGAGGTCGGTCGAATACAGGTTGTTGAAGCCGCGCTTCGGCAGGCGCCGGTGGAGCGGCATCTGACCGCCCTCGAAGCCCTTGATGGACACGCCGGTGCGGGCCTTCTGGCCCTTCACGCCGCGGCCGGCCGTCTTGCCCTTGCCGGAGCCGATGCCCCGGCCGACGCGCATCCGGTTCTTGGTGGCGCCGTCGTTGTCGCGAATCTCGTTGAGCTTCATCGCGAGCCCTCCTCAAGCCGCGTCGTCGAGGACGCGCACGAGGTGCGCGACCTTGCGGATCATGCCGCGAACGGAGGGCGTATCCTCCAGTTCCGACACCCGGTGAAGCTTGTTCAGCTTCAATCCCACCAGCGTCTGGCGCTGGGAGGCCTCGCGGCGGATCGGCGAACCGATCTGCTCGATGCGGACAGTCTTGTCAGCCATGCTGCCCTCCCCTTACGCGACCGCGGCTTCGGACTGGTCGGCCGGGTCCGTGTTGGTGCGGCGCGCCTGGAGCGTCGACACCTTGAGGCCGCGACGACCGGCGACGGAGCGCGGGCTGTCTTCGTTCTTCAGCGCCTCGAAGGTGGCGCGCACGAGGTTGTAGGGGTTCGACGAGCCGAGGCTCTTCGCGACCACGTCCTGCATGCCCAGCGTCTCGAACACGGCGCGCATCGGGCCGCCGGCGATGATGCCGGTTCCCTGAGGCGCCGCGCGCAGGATCACCTTGCCGGCGCCGTGGCGGCCCTGCACGTCGTGGTGCAGCGTCCGGCCTTCGCGCAGGGAGATGCGGACGAGCCCGCGCTTGGCCGACTCGGTGGCCTTGCGGATCGCCTCGGGGACCTCGCGGGCCTTGCCGTGGCCGAAGCCGACGCGGCCCTTCTGGTCGCCGACGA
>NZ_CAXTBY010000202.1:0-3449 GCF_964242245.1 uncultured Methylobacterium sp.
CCCGCAGGCGAGCGCCTCCAGCAGGACGATCCCGAAGGTGTCGGTGCGGCTCGGAAACACGAAGGCGTCGCTGCCGGCGTAGAGCGCGGCCAAGTCCGTGCCGGTCCGGGTGCCGAGGAAGTGCGCGCCCGGGTGCGCTGCTGCCAGCCGGGCGCGGTCGGGTCCGTCGCCGACCAGCACGCGGCTCCCCGGCAGGTCGAGGTCAAGGAAGGCGGACACGTTCTTCTCCACCGCGAGCCGGCCCACGAACAGGAAGATCGGCCGCGGCAGGCCGGCCAGCGCCGCGGGCGGCGGCGCGCCGATCGGGGCCGGCCGGAACAGGCCGGTGTCGACGCCCCGCGTCCAGCGCATCAGGTTGCGGAAGCCGCGGGCCGCGAGGTCGCGCTCCAGCGAGGGCGTGCTCACCATCGTCCCGCTCGCGGCCCCGTGGAAGCGGCGCAGCCACGCGTAGCTCCACGCCTGCGGGACGGGGAGGCGGGCGGCGAGGTATTCGGGGAAGCGGGTGTGGTAGCTCGTGGTGAAGACTTGGCCCTTCGCGAGACAGCAGCGGCGCACCGCGTGGCCGATCGTGCCCTCGGTGGCGATGTGCACGTGGGTCGGCGCCAGATCCCTCCAGAGCCGCGAGACCCGCCGGACGCTCGCGTGCGCGACCCGGATCTCGCGGTAGCCCGGCATCGGCAGCGAGCGGAAATCCCGGGGCGTGAGGAAGACCGGATCGAAGCCGTGCGCCGGCGCGGCTGCGGCCATGTGTTCCAGGGAGCGCACGACGCCGTTGACCTGCGGCGCCCAGGCGTCCGTCGCGATGAGCAGCCTCACGCGACCGCCCTGCGATCGGTGGCCGGGACCGGCGCGTCGGTCGCCGCGCGTGCGGCCGCGCGGGCGCGGAGCACGCTCGGATAGTGCAGCACCTCCATCCGCCCGTCGTAGTGCTCGACGAGCGCCGTGCAGGACTCGACCCAGTCGCCGGTGTTGAGGTAGCGCAGGCCGTCGATCCGGCGGTCGGCGGCGTGGTGGATGTGGCCGCACACCACCCCGTCCGCCCCCTGGCGCCGGGCCTCGTCGGCGAGGAACGTCTCGAACGCGCCGATGAAGTTGACGGCGTTCTTCACCTTCAGCTTCGCCCAGGCCGACAGGGACCAGTAGGACAGGCCCAGCCGCCGGCGCACCCTGTTCAGGCCGGTGTTGACGAACAGGGCGAGGCTGTAGGCGCCGTCGCCGAGATGGGCGAGCCAGCGGGCGTGGCGCACCACCATGTCGAACTGGTCGCCGTGGATCACGAGGTAGCGGCGCCCGTCCGCGGCCTCGTGGATGCAGCTTTCGGCGATCGCGATGCCGCCGAAGGTGGTGCCGATGTAGTCGCGCAGGAACTCGTCGTGGTTGCCGGGCACGTAGACCAGCGAGGAGCCCTTGCGCACCTTGCGCAGGAGTTTCTGCACCACGTCGTTGTGCCCTTGCGGCCAGTACCAGCCCGAGCGGAGCTGCCAGCCGTCGACGATGTCGCCGACGAGGTAGATCGCGTCGGCGTCGTAGTCCTTCAGGAAGTCGAGGAGCAGGCCGGCTTGGCAGCCCTTGGTGCCGAGATGAAGATCGGACAGGAACAGCGTGCGGACTCGCGTGGTCGCTTCCGCGTCTTCGGCCACGAGCATCTCCCGGCGGCGTTCACGGGGCGAGCCAAACCGGAAACGCGTCTCAGTTTGATGACGCCCGCCGGCAGCAAATCGCCGCGGTGCGGCGAGGACGCAGGGGATGCTTGCGGGCGTGCCCGCGCCCCGGGACAAATTTTTTTCCACGGTGTCGAAGTTTTTCGAGTTTTGCGTCCGCAGCTTGGGCGTTCATAATGCAGGCAAAGCGCCCGCCGGTGAAGACGCTGGCGCAGGGATGGCGGAACGGCGGGAAGGAAGGTGGCGATGGTCGTGGGATCGCCCGCACGCGCGACTTGCCTGCGGCGTGTCACCGACGCATTGAGGATCGGGCTGCGCGGAGGCGGCCGGCAACGCGGGCTGCGGACGCGAGCGATGCAGGGGCGTGCCGCTGCTCCGCGATCGCCCGGCGGCGCGAGGGACGGTGACGATGGAACGACAAGCACGGCGAGCGTGCCGCCTGCGCGGCATCGGTCGCAGCAGGGGGCCCGTCCGGCCCAGGAGCACTGAAGGATCACGACACGCGCATGCGCCGCTCACGGCGCATCGTCCCTGAACACCGGCTCGGCCCGGTCAACGTTTTGGAACTCGGAGGACACATCCCATGGCGGCAACTCGGCGCCCCGGTCGCAACCATCTCTTCATTCCCGGCCCCACCAACATCCCCGACCGCGTGCTGCGCGCGATGCACGTCCCGTCCGAGGACCATCGCTCGATCGACTTCCCCGCGCTGACCAAGCCCCTGTTCACGGACGCTAAGATGGTGTTCGGCTCGGAGAAGGGCACGATCGTGTTCTTCCCGTCGTCGGGCACCGGCATCTGGGAATCGGCGCTCGCCAACACCCTGTGCCGCGGCGACAAGGTGGTGACGGCCCGCTTCGGCCAGTTCAGCCACCTCTGGGTCGACATGGCCCAGCGCCTCGGCCTCGACGTGATCGTGCAGGACGAGGCCTGGGGCACCGGTGCCGACCCCGAAAAGATCGGCGAGGAACTGCGGGCGGACAAGGATCACAAGATCAAGGCCGTGATGGTCGTCCACAACGAGACGGCCACCGGCGTCACCAGCGACATCGGCGCCGTGCGCCGGGCGATGGACGCGGCCGGCCACCCGGCGCTTCTGTTCGTGGACGGCATCTCGTCGATCGGCTCGCTGCCGTTCCACATGGATGCGTGGAAGGTCGACTGCGCCATCGCCGGCTCGCAGAAGGGCTTCATGCTGCCGGCCGGCCTCGGCGTGATCTGCATCAGCGAGAAGGCCCTCAAGGCCGCCGAGGGCGCGGCCGGCGGCAACGATCGCCTCGGGCATGTCTACTTCGCCTGGGCGGACCAGTTGAAAAACAACCCCACCGGCTATTTCCCCTACACCCCGCCGCTGCCGCTGCTCTACGGCCTGCGCGAGGCGCTCGACTGTATCAAGGAGGAGGGGCTGGAGAACGTCTACCACCGCCATCACGTGCTCGCCGAGGCGACCCGTCAGGCGGTGGCGGCGTGGGGCCTGAAGACCTGCGCCAAGGAGCCCAAGTGGAACTCCGACACGGTGACGGCGATCCTGGCGCCCGAGGGCGTCGACGCGGCCAAGATCATCAAGCACGCCTACGAGCGCTACAACCTCTCGCTCGGCGCAGGGCTCGCCCAGGTGGCGGGCAAGGTGTTCCGCATCGGCCACCTCGGCGACCTGAACGAACTGTCGCTGCTCGGCGCGATCGCCGGCGCCGAGATGGCGATGCTCGACACCGGCATGAGCGTCACCCCCGGCTCGGGCGTCGCCGCCGCGTCGAGCTACCTGCGCGAGCACCCGCTCGCCAAGGC
>NZ_CAXTBY010000203.1:0-3423 GCF_964242245.1 uncultured Methylobacterium sp.
TCAGCGCGCGACCGCGCCGACCATCGGTCCGAGCGGGCGGCTGAGGTCGGACCGCTTGAGCGCCGGCGCGTAGAGGCTCGACACGCTGCCGTCGAGGAACAGGGCGTTGCGGCAGCCGAGATCGTCCTTGAACAGCCGCGCGAAGGCGCCGAACGTGACGGGGCGCTCCGAGATCGCGAAGACCGCGACTTGGCCGTTGTCGCGCACGCCGACGCCGTTGCGGACCTTCAGGCTCGGCCCGTCCGTCGCGATCTTCGGATGGATCTGCCCGTCGATCACCAGCATCGGGCCCGACTGGGTCGCGAAGTCGGGCTTGAGCCGCGCCTTGAGGTAGTGGGCCGTGTCGAGGACGCCCGCGCGCTCGCCCTTCACGTAGAACACGCCGTTCGGCTTGAGGTGGAAGTTGCCCGGCCCGTTGGCGGTGGAGACGCCCTTCATCTCGCGGCCCTCCTCGACGTAGAGCCCGACCGGCGCCTGACCCGTGTCGTACATCCCGGCATTCATCGCGAAGCTGAGGCGCGGGCCCTGCTTCTCGGCGAGCGCCGAGAGCGAGGAATAGGGCAGGCCGTCCGCTCCGAGCCAGAACAGCCGCACCCGCTGGCGGCGGAGGTCGACGCTGCACACCGTGAAGCTCTCGCCCTGGGCCTGGACCGGCCTGCAGGGGGGCTCGACGGCGGACGGCGTCTCGGCCCGGGCCGGGGCGGCAGCGGGGAGCAGGCTTCCGGCGAACAACAACACCGTGGCGTAGCGCAGCATCATCGTGAGGCCTCGGAGCGCCCGAACGTTCGACGGGCCGCCCCACTCCTCGCCCGAGACGGCGATGGTTTTCAAGCCTCGCGCGTCGCGCCGGGCCGGCATCCCGCGTCGGCGTTTCCGCCCGCGGCGCCTGAACCGAATTCCGGCCTCGGGCGTTCCTCTCGGGCTCGACATGTTCCGTTCGGCTCTTTCCGGAGATAACGCGATGAAACGGGTTCTTCTTGCTTCGACGCTGATGGTCGGAGCGCTGGCCTACCTTCCGACGGCGGCCGAGGCGCGCGGCTTCGGCGGCGGCGGATTTCACGGGGGAGGCTTCCGCGGTGCCGGGTTCCGCGGCGGGTTCGGCGGCTATCGTGGCGGCTACGGCGGCCGCGGCTACGGCCTCGGCGGGCTCGGCCTCGGTGTCGGCCTCGGCCTTGCGGCCGGCGGGCTCTACGGCGGCTACGGCTATCCCGGCTACGGGTACGGCTACGCGCCGGTCGGCTACGGGTACGGGGGCGAGTGCGTGACGGTTCCGCGGGTGCGCTGGACGCCCTACGGCTACCGCCGCGTGCTGGTCGAGCGCTGCTACTGACGCGCGCCTGACGCGATGCGCGCGAGGGGACCGCCGTCGAGGGCGGCTCCCTCCACGCCGGGGCTCAGGGCCGCGGCGCCATCTCCTCCCGCCGCATCGGCATGGCGTCGATCGTGGAGGCGAGGCGTTGCGCCGGGATCGGCTCGGGCGACGAGATCTTCACGCCGCCGTCCTTGCCGACGAGCACCGCCCGGAAGGCGTCCGTCGCCAAGCCGACGGCCCGCCGCAGCGACACCGCCCGCTCGTCCGTGCCCACCGCGTCGAGGACGACGAGGTCGCGCTCAGTCATGGCCGTCCTCGACGCGGCGAGGGCCTGGCGCTGCGCGGCGAGCCTCCGGTCGCCGGCATCCGGCGCGGCAAGGACCAGGAGGCGCGATTTCCAGCGGTAGGGGGTCAGCGGGTCCGCGTGCGCCGCGACCGCCAGTCCGGCTGCGACGAGGCCGGCGGCGGCCCCTGCTGCGAGTCCTGTCTTCACGTCGCGCCTCCCCTGTCCCAGGCCGGATGCCTTGATGCCTTGGGACAACGCGGATCACGCCGGTCCGATCATCCGGCCGTTTGCCGCGGTGCCGCGCCGCGCCATGTCCTCGGTTGCGGAGGCGTCCGCGAGGGAGATGGACTGACATGGCCACCATGAACCGCCGCATCGTGCTGGCCTCGCGCCCGCACGGGGAGCCGACGCCGGCACACTTCCGGCTCGAGGAGGCCCGCGTGCCGAGCCCGCGGCCGGGCGAGGTCCTTCTGCGCACCCGCTGGCTCTCCCTCGATCCCTACATGCGCGGCCGCATGAGCGCCGCGAAATCCTACGTCGCCCCGGTCGGGATCGGCGAGCCGATGACCGGCGGGACCGTGAGCGAAGTGGTGCGGTCCGACCACCCGGATTTCGCGGCCGGCACCCTGGTCTCGGCCTTCGGCGGCTGGCAGGACTTCTCGGTGTCGGACGGCACGGGCCTGCGCAAGGTCGATCCGGCGCTCGCCCCTCCGACCACGGCGCTGGGCATCCTCGGCATGCCGGGCATGACCGCCTATACGGGCCTCCTCAACATCGGCAGGCCGCGGCCGGGCGAGACCGTGGCGGTCGCGGCCGCCGCCGGACCGGTCGGGTCCCTCGTCGGGCAGATCGCGCGGCTCAAGGGCGCCCGCGCGGTCGGGATCGCCGGCGGCCCTGAGAAGTGCGCCCACCTGATCGACGACCTCGGGTTCGACGCCGCGGTGGACCACCGCTCCGACGATCTGCCCGCGGCGCTGGCCGCCGCCTGTCCGGACGGCATCGACGTCTACTTCGAGAACGTCGGCGGCGCGGTCTTCGAGGCGGTGCTGCCGCTCTTGAACGACTTCTCCCGCATCCCGGTCTGCGGGCTGGTCTCCGGCTACAACGCCACCGAACCGCCCCCCGGCCCCGACCGGGCTCCGGCGCTGATGCGGGCGATCCTGACCAAGCGCCTGCAGCTCCAGGGCTTCATCGTCTGGGACTTCGCGAGCCAGATCGACGAATTCGAGGCCGCGGTCGGCGGCTGGCTGAGGGAGGCGCGGGTGCGCTACCGCGAGGACATCGTCGAGGGGCTGGAGAACGCGCCCGAGGCGTTCATCGGCCTGCTGAAGGGGCAGAACTTCGGCAAGCTCATCGTCCGCGTGGCGTGAGGACCCGGACGGGGCGGATGCCGCATCGGGCCGTGGCTGCCTTGTCGCGCTTCGCGAACAAATGTAGAACGAAATCGCGTTCGACGAGGCATGTGCGTCCCGGGGACAAGCGCGGGCGGGGCTGTTGCCGCCGCCGGCTCCGCGGCCCATGAAGGATGTCGGCGGATGACGGCCCCGTGAGATGCGTTGGCGAAGGAGAGAGCGATGGCGGGCAGCGTGAACAAGGTGATCCTGGTGGGCAACCTCGGGCGCGACCCCGAGACGCGCCGGCTCGGCTCCGGCGACCCGGTGGTCAACCTGCGGCTCGCGACCTCCGAGTCGTGGAAGGACAAATCCTCCGGCGAGCGCAAGGAGAAGACCGAGTGGCACTCGGTGGTGATCTACAACGAGAACCTCGCGCGCGTGGCCGAGCAGTACCTGCGCAAGGGCTCGAAGGTCTACATCGAGGGCCAGCT
>NZ_CAXTBY010000204.1:0-3383 GCF_964242245.1 uncultured Methylobacterium sp.
GGAGCCGTAGCGGGTCAGGAGCTCGATGTTCTCCACCGGCAGCAGCAGCAGGCCGGTGGCGTACTGAAGCTCCAGGCAGTCGTGCGGCGCACCGGCCGCGGTGATGGTCTTGAGACCAACGAACCGGCCGATGCCGTGGTCGGCATGGACCACGAGGTCGCCGGGCTGGAGCGCCTGCACCTCCAGGATGATGTCCTGCGGCCGCTTGGACTTGCGCTTCTGCCGCACCAGCCGGTCGCCGAGGATGTCGCCCTCCGAGACCACGGCGAGCTGGCCCGCGGTGAAGCCGGATTCGAGGCCCCAGACCGCCACCGCCACGTCGCTGCCGCGCTTCAGCGCGTAGACGTCCGAGAGCCGGGTGATCGCGACGGGTTTCTTCAGGCCGTGGTCGGCGAGCACGCCGCAGAGCCGGTCGCGGGAGCCGTCGGACCAGGATCCGAGGATCACGTGATGACCGGAACCTTGCAGATCCTTCACGTGGGCCACCGCCGCGTCGAAGACGCTCGCCGCCTCGTCCGCCCGCTCCGGCGCGAAGCTGCGCCCGGCCTGCCCCTCGCAGTCGATGATCGTGCCCGCATCCTCGGGAACCGCGAACGGCGTCAGCCGCGCGACCGCGCAGGCCGCGATCCGGTCGCGCAGCTCGTTCCGGGTGAGGTAGAGGGCGCGCGGCGGCAGCGGCTTGTAGGGGGCGACGCCGGATTGCGGTGCCTTCATCGCGCCCTCGCGGGCCTGAAAGTAGTCCTGGATCAGGGCGAGACGCTCGGCGGCGGCGTCCTCGACCTGCGGCTCGAACACCATCGGCACGCCGGCGACGTAGTCGAACAGGGTGTCGAGCCCCTCGTAGAACAGCGGCATCCAATGCTCGAGCCCGGCATAGCGCCGGCCCTCGCTCACCGTCTCGTAGAGGCGGTCGTCGCGGGTCGCCGCGCCGAAGTTCGACACGTAGCCCTGGCGAAAGCGCCGGATCGTCTCGGTGGTGAGCTGCACCTCGCTCATCGGCACGAGGTCGAGGGAGCGGAGCTGCCCCACGGTGCGCTGCGTCTCCGGATCGAAGGCGCGGATCGATTCGAGCGTGTCGCCGAAGAAGTCGAGGCGGATCGGGTTGGGCAGTCCCGGCGGCGAGAGATCCAGGATGCCGCCGCGGAGCGCGTACTCGCCGGTCTCGCGCACGGTGCCGGTGCGCAGGAAGCCGTTGGCCTCGACCCAGGCGACGACGCGATCCATCGGCACGACGTTGCCGATCGCCGCCGAGAACGTCTCCACCGCGATGCGCTTGGCCGGCGGCACCCGCTGGATCAGGGCGTTGACGGTGGTGCACAGGATGCGCGGCGCCTCTTCCGACGAGCGCGAGCGGGTCAGCCGCGACAGCGCCGTCATCCGCTGCGCCGCGGTGGCGCCGTTCGGCGAGACCCGGTCGTAGGGCTGGCAGTCCCAGGCCGGCATCCGCATCGCCTCGATCTCGGGGGCGACGAACTTCAGCGCGTTGACGAAGGCGTTCGAGCGCCCGGAATCGCGGGCGACGTGGACCAGCACCGCCGGCCCCTCAAATCCGGCGCTGAGCGCGCGGGCGAGGTCGGCGACGACGAGGGCGTCGAAGCCGTCGGGCACGCCGGCGAGCGTCGGGCTGTCGCCGCGGGCCAGCGCGTCGCGGAGCCGCGCGAGCGGCCCGGATTTCGGCAGGGCGAAGCGCGCCGTTCGAGGCTTCGCGGCGGGCAATTGGGAAGCAGCTCTGGGGGCGGGCTTGGCCATCGGGTCGCGGGTCTGTTGATCCTGAAGCGAAATCGGGTCGGCACGGCCTCACCCCGAGCGGGTGTATAGACCGGAACGGGGAGTTGTCAGGTGTTCGGTGCAGGCGGCCACATCGGGGAGCCCGGCATCAGTAGGGAGCCGGGCCCGCTCACGAACGTCGAAGCTTCATCAGTTTTGCGAGGGCCTTTGTGTAAGCTCAAACTTGAAAAGCGCTTTCTGGCCTGATCGAGCGCGCTGAGACGAGGCCGGTTTCCGAGGATAGCCCTGCTGAAGCATCGCTTACGCAATTGCTTTCAACAGGCTGTCGGCACGATCTTTTCTGCCTGAAGACCGCTCTCGCGGCATGCCCATGGCCGTCAGCGGCCGGCACGCATCTGCTCCGGGACGCCGAACCGCGGCAGGACGCCCTCGCGCATCACCGCGCGGCGCAGCGGGCCGATCGCGGTCATGGCGAGCAGGCCGAGGCCGCGCAGCGCGTCGACCGGTGCGAAGTCGGCGAGCAGGCTGCGGTTCAGGGTGTCGACCGCGGCCGTGCGCAGGGCGGCGTCCCGGCCGCGCGCGCGCGAAAACCCGGCGAGCGCCGCCCGCGTCCCGGGATCGCGGCCGTCGCGGATGGCGGCGCGCACCGCGTCCCGGAGGGCGGCGGCATCGCGAAGGCCGAGGTTCAGCCCCTGCGCGCCGATCGGCGGGAAGACGTGGGCCGCCTCGCCGATCAGGGCGAGGCGACGGGTTGTGGGGCTCGCCACCGAGAGGCCGCGCATCGGCACGAGCCCGCGGGGTCCGTCGATCCGCATGGGGCCCAGCATCGCCTGCGCCTGGGCGGTGACGGCCGCGCCGAGGGCGTCGTCGTCGAGGCCGGCCAAGCGCCGCGCGGCGCCCTCGCCGGTGACCCAGACGAGGCTGGAGCGGCGGCCGGGGAGGGGCACCAGGGTGAAGGGTCCCGAGCGGGTGTGGAACTCCGTGGAGACGTCGTCGTGCGGGCGCGCGTGGGCGAGGATCGCGGTGATCGCGCCTTGCGGATAGGACCAGTCCCGCACCCGGATTCCGCTGGCGGCGCGGAGCGGCGAACGGGCTCCGTCCGCGCCGACGACCAGTTGGGCCGCCACGTGGCCGCCATCGGCCAGGGCCACGCGCGAAAAAACCTCGCCGGGCTCGGCGGCGACGGCGTCGCTCTCGAACAGGGTGAGCGGCACGGTCCGGGCCCGCGCCCGCAGGGCCTCGACCAGCCGCCGACTCTCGACGTTCCAGCCGAAGGCGTCGAGCCCGATCTCGCCGGCGCGGAAGCGGGCCGGGGGCGGGCGGAACAGGCTGCCGGTGTCGTCGATGATCTGGAGCACCGCCAGCGGCGCGGCGTGCGGGGCGATGCCGTCCCAGGCGCCGAGCGCGTCGAGGAAGCGCACCGAGCCGTCGAGCAGCGCCACCGTGCGCCCGTCCGCCACGGGGGCGTGGCGCCCGACGAGCGCCGTCCGGATGCCCGCCTGCGCCATCGCCAGGGCGGCTGCGAGCCCCGCCGCACCGGCGCCGACCACGGCCACCGCGAATTCGTCGTGTGAAGGGGCGTGCGTCACGCGCGGCATCCTCAGGGGGAGGAGGCGGACCTAGGGCGATCCAACCCCCTCGTCGCCTGCCTGCGG
>NZ_CAXTBY010000205.1:0-3341 GCF_964242245.1 uncultured Methylobacterium sp.
TAGGGCGTTCGATGGAAGATCCTTCCAACGCTTCTGCGTTTTCACACAGTCTCGGTCGGAAACCGACCCATGGCGCATCATAGATCACGCTGGCGGCAGCGTATGGCCGGAGACGGCTGCGTGCACCTCTTCCGCCGGCACGTTCACCCATGCGTCGCCGCCGATGTCCGGGGCGGCGGCCACCCAGTCCCCAACGATCCGATGGCCGAGGGTGTCGCCGAATCGGCGCGGGTAGCGGCTACCGGCTCCGAAGAACCAGCCGGGGTGATCGTACAGGGCTGCGAACGCGGGTTAACGAGGAAGGCCGGACCGCAGGACGATCCGCCTCGTCATTCCGGGGCTGCGCAGCAGAGCCCGGAATCCAGAACCGCCCTGCGCTCGGATCGTATCACGGCGGCGGCTCTGGATTGCACGCCTCAGGCGCGGCCCTCCGGGTCCGGGTTCGCCCGCGGCCCCCCGTGCCTCGGCGCCCGCGTGAGCATCCTGCCGGATGGGCACGTCGGCTATACCGGCGATCTGGAGGCGTTCGCGCGCGCTCACGGCGGTTCTGTCTTAAAG
This sequence comes from uncultured Methylobacterium sp., assembly GCF_964242245.1. Lineage (NCBI taxonomy): Bacteria > Pseudomonadati > Pseudomonadota > Alphaproteobacteria > Hyphomicrobiales > Methylobacteriaceae > Methylobacterium > uncultured Methylobacterium sp. Next base: position 559 of record NZ_CAXTBY010000205.1, read on the forward strand.
AGCCTCGCAGCGCGGCCGCAGCCCCGGCCAGCCAACGCAGGGACTTCGATGACGGACACGCCCATCCCACCCGCCGGCAAGCCCCCCGTGGGCGAGGCCGACGTCGCCGCCGGGCTCGCCGAGGTGCGCGCCGGCATACGCCGCGCGGCCGCGGATGCCGAGCGCGATCCCGCGACCGTCCACCTCATCGCCGTCTCGAAGACCGTGCCGGCGAAGGGCATCGTGCCGGCTCTCGAGGCCGGGCAGCGCGTGTTCGGGGAGAACTACGTCCAGGAATCCAGGGGCAAGTGGCCGGACCTGCGGGCACGCTACCCGGACGTGGAGTTGCACCTCGTCGGCCCGCTCCAGTCGAACAAGGCGCGCGAGGCGGTCGAACTGTTCGACGTGATCCACTCGCTGGACCGGCTCTCGCTCGCGGCCGCGCTTGCCAAGGAGATCGCGCGGGCGGGACGCGCGCCGCGGCTGCTGATCCAGGTCAACACCGGCGACGAGCCCCAGAAGGGCGGCGTGGCTCCGGACGCGGTCGACGTGCTGCTCGCCGAGTGCATCGGCACGCACGGCCTCGCGATCGAGGGGTTGATGTGCGTGCCCCCGGTCGACGACCCGCCCTCGGCCCACTTCGCCCTGCTTGGGGCAATCGCCCGGCGGCACAACCTGCCGATCCTGTCGATGGGCATGAGCGCCGACTATCCGGCCGCGATCCAGATGGGCGCGACCCACGTCCGCGTCGGAACGTCGATCTTCGGCGCGCGCACGCGGACGGCGTGAGGCTCAGGGGCGACCGCGCGGAAGCGCGGCGAGGCCAGGGGCAGCCGGGCGGTCGCGCACGCCTGCGGCCGGCAACCCGACGCCGAAAGCCCGTCCTTGGAGGACTGTACTTGGAGGACCGTCCTTGGCCGCATCGGCGTGCGCCCGACCCTGAGTTCCCGCTTCGGCGCGCTTCCCAACGACGAAGCGGCTCCCACCTCATCGGGGCCCGCTTCGATGCTGAGGAGAGCCGATGTCCGCACCCTTGCCCTCGACCGTGACCGTCGTGGCGCTCTCCCATGATCTCAGGCGCAAGCGTTCGATCGTGAGCCTCGCCTGGACCGATGATCCTGAGAAGAACGTCGCGCTCCCGGTGCCGTTCGGGTGCGCCTTGGATCAGGTGCGCGACGAAGCCGAGAAGGCGTTGCGAGTGCTGTCTGCGGAGACAGCCAGCCTCGCCGTGATCGCCTAGGGTTGTTTCCCGGCCGCAACGGTACCAGGACGGTACCGGGTATCGGACCACCACGAGGCCTCCCGTCCGCGCGGTGCGGGTCGGGATCTCCCGGGGAAGCAAGGTCGTGATGATCGCAGTCAGCCCCTCGACGGCGCTCGCCGGCCTGCTTGCCCGCCGCGGCGTCCACTACGGCTGGGTCGTGGCCGCCGTCACCTTCCTGACCATGCTGGTCACGGCGGGCGCCGTCGGCGCGCCGGGCGTGCTGATCCTGCCGCTCCAGCGGGAGTTCGGCTGGGACACCGCCTCGATCGCCTCGGCGCTCGCCATCCGCCTCGTGCTATTCGGGCTGATGGGCCCGTTCGCCGCCGCCCTGATGAACCGCTACGGCCCGCGCCGGATCGTGCTCTGCGCGCTGTCGCTGATCGTGGCGGGGCTCGCCGGGTCGCTGGCCATGACGCGGCTGTGGCACCTGATCCTGCTCTGGGGGATCGTGGTCGGCGTCGGCACCGGGCTGACCGCGCTGGTCCTCGGCGCGACGGTGGCGACGCGCTGGTTCTCGCACAGGCGCGGCCTCGTCGTCGGCCTGCTCACCGCGAGCTCGGCCACGGGGCAGCTCGTCGTGCTTCCGGCGCTGGCCGCGCTCACGGAGGCCTTCGGCTGGCGCGCGGCGGTGATGACGATCTGCGCCCTGCTCGGGCTGACCGCGCTCGCGGTGCTGGCCCTGATGCGCGACCGGCCGGAGGATCTCGGCCTGCTGCCCTACGGCGAGGCGCGCGCCGCGGCGGCACCGACGGGGCCGGCCGTGGGCGCGCTCGCGGCGCTCGGCGAGGCCGCCCGCACGCGGGTGTTCTGGGTGCTGGTCTCCACCTTCTTCATCTGCGGGGCGAGCACCAACGGCCTGATCCAGACCCACTTCATCCCGCTCTGCGCCGATTACGGCCTGCGCCCGGTGCAGGCGGCGAGCGTGCTGGCCGGGATGGGCGTGTTCGACTTCGTCGGCACCGTCACCTCGGGCTGGCTGTCGGACCGCTACGACAACCGCTGGCTGCTGTTCTGGTACTACGGCCTGCGCGGCCTCTCGCTCCTGTGCCTGCCGTTCTCCGACTTCTCCTTCGCCGGGCTGTCGGTGTTTGCCGTGTTCTACGGCCTCGACTGGATCGCGACCGTACCGCCGACGGTGAAGCTCGCCGCGCAGCGCTTCGGCGCTGCGCGCGCCAACGTCGTGTTCGGCTGGGTGTTTGCCGGCCACCAGCTCGGCGCCGCGTCGGCCGCCTACGGCGCCGGGCTGTCGCGCACGGAGTTGCAGAGCTACCTGCCGGCCTTCTTCTTCGCCGGCGCGCTCTGCCTCGTCGCCGCCGCGCTGATCCTGACGCTCGCCCCGCCGCGGAAGGACGGTGTCGCGGCAGCCTTGCCGGCGGCGGGGTGAACCCTTGCGGAGAGTCCGACGCTTGGGATGCCGCGTCACCGGAAGAACCCCAGCGGGCGCGACAGGCCCCCTCTCCCAGGGCTTGCGGCTTCACACATCTCGAGACCGGTGTGCGTGGATCGGGCGAAGCGCCGGGCGGCCCCCTCTCCCCACACA
>NZ_CAXTBY010000206.1:0-3333 GCF_964242245.1 uncultured Methylobacterium sp.
CACAGAACGAACGGCATGTCGCCGATGTCCAGAATTCGGCACCCTCTGAGCTCAGGGAAATCCTGGGCTCGATGTGCCTTCCAGCCGACGGATCCCGCGCTGGGCGACGACGTGGTCAAGATCATTGCCAACTGTCCCCGGAGACAGCCAGCAATTCCGTAACCGAACGCGGGCCGATGCGCAGGTCTATCGGTGTCGGGTCCGAGTCAGCCTGCAACGACGATCAGTTTCCTGTTGACGAACTCCTTGATGCCGAGGTCGCCGAGTTGCTGTCCGAAGCCGGAGTTCTTGATGTCGCCGAACGGCAGCTCCGGCATCGAGCCGGTGGCGGTGTTGATGTAGACCATGCCGGTCTCGATCCGCGAGGCGAGCGACTTGGCGCGCTCGATGTCGCCGGCGAAGATCGAACCCCCGAGGCCGAAATGCGAGTCGTTGGCGAGTTCCACGATCTCGTCGTCGGAGCCCACGACGTAGATCTGCGCGACCGGCCCGAAGAGTTCCTCGTAGAAGGCGGGATTGTCGCGGGCGATCCCGGTCAGGATCGTAGGCTCGTAGAAGTACCCCTGCCGGTTGGCCGCCTTGCCGAAGAGCAGCGTCGCACTCTTGGCGACCACCGCCTCGACTTGGCTCTCCAGACGGTCGCGCGCGCCCTTCGACGACAGCGGTCCGAGCGTCGTCGACGGATCGAGGGGATTGCCCAGGATCACACCCTTCATCCGAGCGGAGAAGGCGGCGAGGAAGCGGTCGGCGATCGATTCCTGCAGCAGGAAGCGCTTGGCGGCCGTGCATACGTGCCCGGCATTGGCGAGACGCGCCCGGGCGCCGACCTCGGCGGCCTTCTCCACGTCGGCATCGTCGAGGACGATGAAGACGTCGTTGCCGCCGAGTTCCAGCGTCGACTTCTTCAATTTCTCCGACGCGCGCGAGGCGACTGCGCTGCCGGCCCGTTCCGAACCCGTCAGCGCCACACCCTGGATGCGGTCGTCGCCGATCAGGTCGGAGACCTGCGCGTTCGAGATGTAGAGGTTCGTGCAGGCCCCGTCCGGCGCCCCCGCCTCGCGGACCGGCGCCTCGAACAGTTCGGCGCAATGCGGCACGATCTCGGCTTGCTTGAGCAGGATCGGATTGCCGACCGCGATCGCCGGGGCGACGACGCGCACGAGCTGGTAGAACGGGAAGTTCCAGGGCTCGACCGCCACCAGCACGCCGATGGGGTGATGCTCGACCCAAGCCTCGCCCAACTTGGTCTGGTAGGGCACGGGCTTCAGGAACTCGGGGGCCTTCTCCGCATAGTAGCGCGCGATGCCGGCGCAAATCTTCAGTTCGTTGCGGCTCTGCTGGATCAGCTTGCCCATCTCGACGCTGATCGCCTCGGCCAACGCCTCGCTTCGCTCGGTGAGCAGGTCGGCAAGCTTTGCCAGCACCCGCAGGCGGTTCGCCATCGGGCCCCGCGACCATTTGGACCGATAGGGCGCGGTGGATAGGTCTTCACCAACTCTTCGGTAAAGGGATTGATCGTCGAATAGGCGGACGTGGCAGTTCCTTTTCCTGGCGTGGGCAGACCCGTGCCGAGTGCTGGGGGCCGGCGTCGGCCGTCCGTGGCGTCGACGCGAAGAAGGACTGTCGGAGGGGCGTGCGGGCATTCGGCCGTTCCCGCGTCATCGCCCTGCCAAGCAGAGCGGGCACCCATCGCGAACCGTGCGGCACTCCGCGCAGCAGGCGTCGAAGCCGATCGCTTGCCTGCGCGACGCAATATATGGCCGTGCATAGGGCATATCAGGCCCGGTGCACCGATTCCATGCCCGTGGGAGGGCCGCGGCTGCCTCAGCACGCGTCGAGGATGATGATCGGCGACCGAGGCGTGGAAGCCTTCAGCGCAACGCGGAGCGGCGCGCGATCGATGGCGGTTTGAGGGCTGCCGCTGCCGATCCGTTCGGCATTCGATCGATCAGCCGTCTGCACCTAGTGTGGCGGTCCGATCCGAGAGATCGAGCTTGGTCGCGGTGCCGACCAGGATCGCGCGGATGCGGAGATCGAGGCCGGCCGTCAGGTCCGCGACGCGCATGTGGACGGTGCTGCCCGCGGCCGTGCCGGTGACCCAGAGATCGTAGGTCAAGCCCTCGCTGCGGAGATGGCTGAGCAGGCGTTCGGACCCGATCCGGACGGCCTCGTTGTTCAGCGTGACGCAGCGGCTGTCCATGCGGGCTCCGATCCTCCGACGACAACGCACGAACGGCCAAGTTCGATCGATCCGTACTTGCTACGCAGGCGGAACTCGGAGGACTCGCGAAATCCCACTCAGCGCGGTGCGTAGGTGTGATCGGTCGCCGGGAAGCGGCCGGTGCGGACCTCGTCCGCGTAGGTCCGCACGGCCTCCTCGATGTGCGTGCGCAGGGAGCCGAAGCTCTTGACGAACTTCGGCGCCCGCTCGGAGAGGCCGAGCATGTCCTCTAGCACCAGGATCTGCCCGTCGCAGGCCGCCGAGGCGCCGATGCCGATGGTCGGCGCGGTCACCGCCGACGAGGTCGCGATGGCGTGCGCCACCGGCTCGACGATGCCCTCCAGCACGATGGCGAAGGCGCCGGCCTCGCTGATCGCGCGGGCATCCTCCATCAGGACGCGCTCGCCGTCGGGTCCCCGACCCTGCACCTTGAAGCCGCCCATCGTGTTCACCGATTGCGGCGTCAGGCCGATATGGCCCATCACCGGCACGCCGCGCTGCGTGAGGAACGCGACCGTCTCGGCGAAGCGCGCCCCGCCCTCCAGCTTGATCGCCCCGGCGCCGGTCTCCTTGAGGACGCGGGCGGCGCTGAGGAAGGCCTGCTCGCGGGAGGCTTCGTAGGAGCCGAACGGCATGTCGACCACGACGAGCGCTCGTGCGGTCCCGCGGATCACGGCCTGGGCCTGAAGGATCATCATCTCCAGGGTGACGGGCAGCGTCGATTCCATGCCGTGCATCACCATGCCGAGGGAGTCCCCGACCAGGATGAAGTCGCAATAGGCGTCGAGGATGCTCGCGGTGTGGGCGTGGTAGGCGGTGAGCGCGATGATCTTGCGCCCTTCCGCCTTGCGCTTGGCAAGATCGACGGCCCTCAGGCGCCGCGACTGCACGACCTGCGACATGGCCTCGAAACTCCGTTCCCGCGGTGCCCACGGAAGGGGCGTGCCGCGTCCGTTCGCGAGCGGCGACCGACGCAGCGACACCCGCCGGCCGCGCCCTCTTACAACGGACGACAGGGATGAGGGCTCGATTTTATTTCTCGGTGGACGTTGAGGCCGACCCTGCCTTGTCCCGCCGCCGGTCCACGCACGCCGTGCCCGATCCGGTCGGGC
>NZ_CAXTBY010000207.1:0-3330 GCF_964242245.1 uncultured Methylobacterium sp.
TCCCGTGGTCGGACGTCGGCACCTGGGACGCGGTCTGGCAGGTGCTGGCCCGCGACGAGGCCGGCAACGCCGTGCGCGGCCGCGTCGAACTGCTGGAGACGCGAAACAGCCTCGTCCACAGCGAGGGCGAGGGCCTGACCACGGTGGTGGGCCTCGACGACGTGGTGGTGGTGGCGACCTCCGACGCGGTGCTGGTCGCCTCGAAGGCGCGATCCGGCCAAGTCAAGGACCTCGTCGGCATCCTGCGGGCCAAGGCCCATCCGGAGGCCGACGCGCACCGGCGGATGTACCGGCCCTGGGGCTGGTACCAGCGCATCGACATCGGCGAGCGCTTCCAGGTCAAGCGCATCATGGTGACGCCGGGCGGGCGCCTGTCCCTGCAGAAGCACCATCACCGGGCCGAGCACTGGGTGGTGGTGCGCGGCACCGCCGAGGTGACGCTCAACGAGCGCATCGTTCTGGTCCATGAGAACGAGGCGGTCTACCTCCCGATCGGCTCGATGCACCGCCTGACCAACCCGGGCAAGATCCCGCTGGAACTGATCGAGGTCCAGGTCGGCAGCTACACCGGCGAGGACGACATCATCCGCGTCGAGGACATCTACGGACGCTGAGGCCGAGTGCACCCGTTCGTCCGGCGAGGCCGGATGCGCCCGATTTGGACCATGATCGGATGAAGGCGGGCGGGGCGGGGCTGCCCACGGCCTGCGCCGTAGCCCGCCTCTCCGGCCCGGAACCGTGCCTGACGGGACCGGGTCTATGATCTTCGGTTGATGGGTTCGGGGGCGTCGGTTCCAGTCATCCGCGCGTCCTTCCCTCTCTCCCCTTGCGGGAGAGGGGAGCGACAATTTCGGATAACGTGCTCCCTCCCCCGACCCTCGCGTGAGAGCCGAGGGCCACCCTCCCCCGCAGAAGGGGGGGCGCGCACGCGACGGAACCGATCGACCGGAAACCGTTTCACGGCCCCGATTCCGCATCGTTCCGCGCCGGCGCCGGCCTGCGTGGGGGCGCCGATCAGCAGACCCGATCGATCTTGTAGCCGTGGGGTCCGGCATGGCCGCTGTACTTGCAGCCGCCGTAGGAGCCCATGAAGCCGTGCGTGTCGCGGCCGGTCTTCCAGGTCGCGCCCTCGCCGCCGGTGTACTTCGCCGTGCGATAGCCGACGGGCTTCACCGGAGTCCCCTGCGATGCCGTGGCCGGCGCGGCGGCCTGGGATGCCTCGACCGGTGCCGATGCGGTCGGCGTGGACGACGGCAGGGTCGGCTGAGCCTGCGCCACGGCGGACAGGCTGAACGAGAAGGCGGCGGCGGCCGCGAGGGTGCGAAGGGTCATGACCATCTCCGATAATCAGTATTGCCTTGAGGATCCGACTTGCGAGCTGCTCGATACCCGCCGCCGTCCATGTGATGAACCCTATAGGAAGCTTGCCGAGGCGCATGTGCGTGAATACACGCGCCTTGGACTGTCTTCGATCACGGCGCAGCGCATCGGATGACCGCCGAGCGGTTGGCCCAACTCGGCCCGGCCGCAGCCGTTGCGCGTCGCGGGCGCTTGGTCGAGGCCTTGCATGGGACCGGCGGCACCCATGGGCGCTCCCGCGGGCGCGCGGGTTTGCGGAGCACCGACGTCCGACATGTCATTCCATCCGATCAGGAGTTTCGGCACCCGCGCGGCATCGGTCGCGCTCGTCTCGGTCCTCGTCGCCTCGGGCGCCTTCGCCGAAGGACCAGCCCGGTCCGGTCCCGAGAGCGGCGTTGGGGACATGCGCGCGGAGATCGATCTGCCGGCGGTGAAGGCCGAGGTCGAAGCGGTCTTCAGGATCTACGAGGCGGCCATCGTCGGCAACGACGTGGCGACGCTCGAAGCCCTGTTCCGCGATGATCCCCGCACGATCCGCTACGGAGCCGGCGAGAACCTCTACGGAATGGACGCGATCCGAGCCTTCCGCCGCGGTCGCTCACCCGTCGGCCTGAACCGCGACCTCAAGGACACCGTGATCACCACCTACGGAACGCACTTCGCCACGGCGATGACGCTCTTCACCCGGTCGAGCGCCCCGGACAAGATCGGGCGCCAGAGCCAGACGTGGGTGCGGTTCCCCGACGGATGGCGCGTGGTCGCCGCCCATGTCAGCCTGATCGACGGCTGAGCCGTCAGCAGCGGCCGGAGCATTTCCAGGCGAGGTGGTCGCCGGCTCGCGTGAAGACAATGCGACCACGCAAGGAGATGGAGCATGTTTCGTGATCCGGGGATCATGGACAATGCTCCAGGCGCCGCCGCGGGGATGGAACGTCAGCCGGGTCCGGCCTCGAGCGCCTCGATGACGAGGCTGCCGTTGGTGTAGACGCAGATCTCGGCGGCGATCGCCATCGCCCGGCGCACGATCGCTTCGGCGTCGAGGTCGCCATCTTCCAGCGCGCGCGCGGCACTGAGCGCGTAGTTGCCGCCCGAACCGATCGCCATCACGCCGCCCTCGGGCTCCAGCACGTCGCCGGCGCCCGAGAGCAGCAGGCTCACGTCGCGGTCGGCCACCAGCATCATCGCCTCCAGGCGGCGCAGGTACCGGTCGGTGCGCCAGTCCTTGGTCAGCTCGACGCAGGCGCGGGTGAGCTGGCCGGGATACTGTTCCAGCTTGGCCTCCAGCCGCTCGAACAGGGTGAAGGCGTCCGCCGTCGCCCCCGCGAAGCCCCCGATCACCGCGCCCTTGGCCAGCCGCCGGACTTTTCGCGCGTTGCCCTTCACGATGGTCTGCCCGAGGCTGACCTGCCCGTCGCCGCCGATGACGACGCGGCCGCCTTTTCGCACCATCAGGATGGTGGTGGCGTGCATCCGCGGCGGGCTCTCTTCGTGTGCCAAGGGTGTCTCCGGGTGTCGCTCGGCCTGGAGGTGGGGGCTGCGGGAGAAATGCCAAGCGCCGCCGCACTCCGTTCCCGGTCTCCGAAGCGCAGGAAATCCCGGCGTCCTGCCGGGTTGAGTTGTGGGTGCTTCTTGTCCGCGGGCGGACTTGCGGATGCACACATCGCTCCACGCGCTCCGGACAGGGCGCGGGTCCCCTCTCACCGCGTGCCTACCGTATTCACCCATCTCTCGACGCGATCGGATGAGGCGCGCTTCCCCTCTCCCCGCACGCGGGGAGAGGCCCGGCTGCACCTTGCCGTGCAGCCGGGGAGCAAGGGGCGAAGCCGAAGCGACGGTGAGGGGGCGGTCCCGGACGAGACAGATCCGGTTTCCCCCCTCACCGTCGGATGCCGCCTCGCTTGGCCGACGCCCCAAGCCGGGCCTGCCCGACTTGGACATCCGCATTGCCCATCTCGGGCAAGCCCGAGATGG
>NZ_CAXTBY010000208.1:0-3318 GCF_964242245.1 uncultured Methylobacterium sp.
CCAGATGTCGACCCGCTTCGGCGTGCCGGCCTCGGCGATCCTCTCGGCCAACGGCCTGACCAGCGCCGCCCAGGTGACGCCCGGCCGCCAGATCGTGATCCCGGTCTACAGCGCCTCGGGCATGAACCCGGCCGCTCCGATGACGGCGCGCGCCGTGCCGGCCGCGCCCTCGGAGCGCGTCAGGACGGCCGAGGCCAAGCGGGAGGCCGACGCCAAGGCCAGGAAGGACGAGGCCAAGAAGGACGAGATCAGGCACAAGGAGGAGGCCGCCAAGGAGGCCAAGGAGGCGCGCAAGGAAGCCCAGGAGGCCGAGGCGAGGAAGCTCGCCGACAAGCGCGCCGAGGAGAAGACCCGCAAGGAGGCCGCGCTGGAGGCCGAGGCCAAGAAGCACCACGTGCGCCCCGGCCAAGCCGCCAAGGCCGAGCCGAAGCCGGACGCGAAGGCCGAGGCCGCCCGCAAGGCCGAGGCCGGGACCAAGCTCGCGAAGGCGGAGGCGGCCAAGGAAGCCGCCAAGGGGGCTGCGAAGGCCAAGGACATCGCGAAAACCAAGGACATCGCGAAAACCAAGGACGCGGCCAAGGAGGCCGCCAGGAAGGTCGCCGAGGCCAAGGCCGCCAAGGCCGCGGCCGAGAAGGTCGCGAGCACCGAGAAGGCGAAGGCCGAGGCTGCCAAGGCGGCCGCCAAGGAGCCGGTCAGGACCGAGAAGGTCGCGGCCGCCAAGCCCGCCATGGTTGAGAAGTCCGCCCTGGTTGAGAAGCCCGCCGCGGTCGAGAAGCCCGAGCCCGCCGGCACCGGCTCGGTCGCCGCCGCTCCGGTGGCCAACGACCAGACCTTCCGCTGGCCGGCCAAGGGCCGGGTGATCTCCGGCTACGGCTCGTCGGGCAACGAGGGCATCAACATCGCGGTCCCGGAGGGCACGGCGGTGAAGGCGGCCGAGGACGGCACGGTGGCCTACGCCGGCTCCGACGTGAAGGGCTACGGCAAGCTCGTGCTGGTGCGCCATTCGAACGGCTACGTCTCGGCCTACGCCCACAACGGCGAACTCGACGTGAAGCCGGGCGAGAAGGTGAAGCGCGGCCAGACCATCGCCAAGTCCGGCGCCTCGGGCAACGTGACCTCGCCCCAGCTCCACTTCGAGATCCGCAAGAGCGGCGCGCCGGTCGATCCGATGTCGCAGCTCGCCAGCAACTGACGATCGCGCATCCGGATTGAGAACGGCGGCCTCCGGGGCCGCCGTTTCGCGTTTCCGACTTGGGCGTCTCCCTCTCCCCCTGCGGGAGAGGGTGGTCCGCGAGCGAAGTCGGGTGAGGGAGCGACGGTGCTTGATACGGCGCTCCCCTCGCCCGACCCTCGCGTCAGCCGAAGGCCACCCTCCCCCCGCAGAGGGGGAAGGGAAGCGGCGTCGGCGCTTCGGATCAGCCCTTCGGTGCCTGCAGGGTCCCGTCCGGGCTGTGGTGGTCCACCGCCTCGGGCAGGACCTTGGCGAGGACCGCGAGCACCTGATCGGCCGGGATGCCGAGCTTCTCCGCGATCTGGCGGACCTGCTCGCTGTTCATCACCCGGCGCAGATCCTCCCCGGTGATCGGCTCGTTGGGCCCGCGCCCGAGCCAGGAATTGACCTGGGCCGCGTAGCCGGAACTCTGGAGCTGGTTCAGGAGGCCCTGGAGCCCGCCCGGCAGCACCCGCTCGATGATCCCGGGCAGCGCCTCGATCGCGGCCTGCCCGAGGCTGCCGCCCAGCGCCGCCTTCAACGTGTCGATCCAGCTCATCGCGCGGCCTCTCCCTTCGGACTCGGCCCCTCACGCCCAGTCGTCGCGCGCACCATAGGGCAGCTTCGGGTCGCCCGCGCGCGAAAAGCTGTTCCAGCCCCTTGCATCGGGATCGTTTCCCCGCGCGGACCGCACGCCCGCTGCGCGATGCGCCGGCGGCTGGCGCGGTCAGGTGACCTGCGTGCTGAACTGCATCTGCGGCGCCAGCGCGCCGTCCGGGCTCTGGCGGTCGACGGCGCCGGGCAGGAACTCGGACAGCGCGGTCGCCACCCGCGCCTCCGGGATGCCGAGGTCGGCGGAAAAGCGCGCAAGAACCTTCGGCGGGAGGAGGGGCGCGTAGGCGTCGGCCGGAAGCGGCAGGTTGGCGTCCGGTCCGAGCCAGGACGCCACCGCCGCGCCGTGGCCCGCCGCGCGCAGGGCGTCGAGGAAGGCCGGCAGGCCGCCGGGATAGATCTTGGCGAAGGCCATCGGCAGGGCGCCGCCACCGATCGCGTCGATCCGCCGCTCGGCCCGCGCCACCGCGCGCCTGATCCCGTCGAGGAGGCCCATGCCTTCATCCCATAGACCGCCCGCGATCGGGCGTCGCGTGCAAGCTTGGGCGGAACCGGGCCGCGTCAAGCGCCTGCGGCGCGATCGCGCGCCGGTTCAGTCCAGCGTCCGGGCGAGCCGGCCGGCGAGGTCCTGGATGAACTGGAAGGCCGTGCGCCCCGAGCGCGATCCGCGGGTGGTGGCCCATTCCAGCGCCTCGGCCCGCAGCGCGTCGGGTTCGACGGGCAGCGCGTAGCGCGCGACGTAGGCCCGGATCATCGCGAGGTACTCGTCCTGGCTGCACTTGTGGAAGCCGAGCCAGAGGCCGAACCGGTCCGACAGCGAGACCTTCTCCTCCACCGCCTCGCCGGGGTTGATCGCGGTGCCCTGCTCGTTCTCGACCATCTCGCGGGCGAGCAGGTGGCGCCGATTCGAGGTGGCGTAGAACAGGACGTTGCCCGGCCTGCCCTCGATGCCGCCGTCGAGCGCGGTCTTGAGCGACTTGTACGAGGTGTCGTCGGCATCGAACGACAGGTCGTCGCAGAACACCACCCAGCGGTGCGGATCGGGGCGCAGGCAGGCCATCAGGTCGGGGAGCGCCTCGATGTCCTCCCGGTGGATCTCGACGAGCTTCATCGGCCGCGCGCCGGCGGGGCGCCGGGCGTTGATCTCGGCGTGCACCGCCTTGACCAGGGACGACTTGCCCATGCCGCGCGCGCCCCAGAGCAGGGCGTTGTTGGCGGGCAGGCCCTCGGCGAAGCGCTCGGTGTTCCGGGCCAGCGTGTCGCGCGCGCGATCGATGCCGGTGAGCAGCCCGATCTCGACGCGGGCGACGTGGGGCACCGGGATCAGCCGCCGCTCCGGCCCCCACAGGAAGGCGTCGGCGGCGTTCATGTCCGTCGCGGGGCGGACCGCGGGCGCGGCGCGCTCCAGCGCGGCGGCGACGCGCTCCAGCAGGGGGAGCAGGGTGTCGAGGGTGGCGGGCTCTGTCATGGCGGCGGATGCGGGCTCGGACGGGACG
>NZ_CAXTBY010000209.1:0-3173 GCF_964242245.1 uncultured Methylobacterium sp.
CGGCCGACATCTCCTTGGCGTAGCCGCCCTTGGTCTCGGCCTGCTTGAACTCGTCGTCCTCGACCGCGACGAACTTGGCGCCGAGCGATTCCACCTGCTCCTTGGTGGCGGGGCGCACGTCGGTGGCGGTGACGACCGCGCCCATGCGGCGGGCGGTGGCGATGGCCTGGAGGCCGGCGACGCCGACGCCCATCACGAAGACGCGCGCCGCCGGCACGGTGCCGGCCGCCGTCATCATCATCGGCATGGCGCGGCCGTACTCGGAGGCGCCGTCGATCACCGCGCGATAGCCCGCAAGGTTGGCCTGCGACGAGAGCACGTCCATCACCTGTGCGCGGGTGATGCGGGGCATCAGCTCCATGGCGAAGGCGTCGATGCCGGCCGCGGCCATCGCCTGCAGCTCGGCCTCGTGGCCGTAGGGGTCCATGATCGCGACGACCACCGTGCCCCGCTTGAGGAGCCGCATCTCGTCGGCGCCGGGGCGGCGGACCTTCAGCACGAGGTCGGCGCCGCTGGCTGAGGCCTCGGCGGAAGCGGCGACGGAGGCGCCCGCGGCCTCGTACTCCGCGTCCGGCACCCCGGCCTTCAGCCCGGCGCCCGCCTGGACGACCACGTCCGCGCCCAGCGCCTTGAACTTCTTGACCGTCTCGGGCACCGCCGCGACCCGCGACTCCGCGGAATCGGTCTCCGACAGGACAGCGATGCGCATTCAGAATTTCCCCTCGGAAGGACCGTCACCGAATGCGCGGGATGAAGCAGCTATTCGAGACGGTTTGGTCATATGGACTGATGGAAGCGTGGCGATTGTCACGGACCGCATCCGGGGCAGGGCCCGTGTTGGAGGTTCGGCCGCCTCAGGCGAACACCAGGTAGAGGAAGAGAAGCAGGCCGACGGCGACGGGGGCACGCCAACCGATACCGGGGGCGAAGGCGCCGACGGCGCCGGCCGCGCCCGACAGGACGACGCCGAAGATCGCCGTGAGCCAAGCCTCGCGGATGCCGCCCACGGCCAGCGCCAGAACCCAGCAGGCCACCACGCTGGAGGCGATCTCGACGAAGTGAACGAACCCTCTGTACGTCTGCTCGTGCGTCTTCGCGTCCATCGCCGGGCTGTAGGGCGCCCCGGACACGGTCTTCGGATCGGCCATCGTACGCTCGTCCCTCGACGCTACCCTGCTTGCTCGGAGCGGGTGTAGCTGAAGCGTTTTCCTGCCGCAATTGGCACGGAGCGCTGTGTCATACGAACGGGTCGTGCGCAATCCATTATGCCGATTTCGTATCCGGTCGCGAACCTCCCGAGCACGGATGGGAGGCGCGTGGCCGTCAGACCGGCTGCGGCAACCCCGCGCCGTCGAGGGCCTGGGCCTGACGGGCGGACAGCGCGGGAAGCGAGAAGCTCTCGATCTCGGCCTCGAACAGCCGGTGATAGTTCAGCTCGGAGCGCAGGTGCAGGAACACCGCGCCGAGGCCGACGGCGGCGCGATCCATGAACACGAACTCCTGCGGCACGGTCACGGGACCGCGCAGCTTCAGGGCTTGGTGCACCTGGAAGGCTTGGCTGCGCCCGTACTCGCCGGGCTTGACCCCGTCGGCGACGGTGCGGGTACGGTCCTCGAGCAGCGGCCCGTAGATGAAGCGCGCCCAGATGTTGAGGATCTCGATCTTCTCCTTGTCGAGGTTCTGGAAGCCCCAGACCTCGTAGGCGTGGACGATGCGGGCCATGTCGTCGGTCAGCAGTCCGCGATAGAGGTCGACCACGCCGCCGACGAAGCGCGGGTGGAAGATTCGTACGCAGCCGTAGTCGAGCAGGTTGATGCCCTGCGCCTCGCCGCCCTCGGAGAAGACGGTGTAGTTGCCCAGGTGCGGGTCGCCGTGGATCACGGCGGCGCGGCTGAACGGGTGCCACCACGCCTTGAACATCGACCGCGCGATGCGGTTGCGGATCTCGACCGGCGCCCCGGTGAAACTCAGGATGCGCTCGCCGTCGAGCCAGCCCAGCGTCAACAGGCGCTTGGTCGACAGGTCGGTGTGCACCGCCGGCACCCGGACCGCGTCGATGTCCTTCAGCACTGCGCCGTAGAGGGCGGCGTGCTTGGCCTCGCGGGCGTAGTCGAGTTCCTCCCGCACCCGGGCGCCGATCTCCTTGGCGATCTCCCGCGTGTCGAGCCAGGAGTTCATCCGCCGGTGCAGGGCGAAGGCAATCTCCAACTGCTTGAGGTCGGCCTCGACCGCCGACTGCATGTCCGGGTACTGGAGCTTGCAGGCGAGCGCCGTTCCGTCGAGCGCAGTCGCCCGGTGCACCTGCCCGAGGGAGGCGGCGGCGGCCGGGTTCAGGTCGAACATCCTGAACCGTGCCTGCCAGCCGGTGCCGAGTTCAGCCTGCATCCGGCGCTTGACGAAAGCCGCACCCATCGGCGGCGCGTCGGCCTGGAGCTTCTGCAGCTCTGCGGCGTATTCCGGCGGCAGCAGGTCCGGCACGGTGGCGAGCAACTGCGCCACCTTCATGATCGGACCCTTGAGGCCGCCGAGCGCTTGGGCGAGCGCCGCAGCGTTCGTCGTGCCCTCACCCCCGAACAGGCGCGCACCCGCCATCCGCGCGGCTACGCCTCCGACATTCGCCCCGACTCTGGCGTAGCGGCTGGCGCGGGCGGAGAAGCGGTTGGCTTCGCGGTCGGTCTCGGCCATGGGATGTTTTCGCGTGTCTCTCAAGGTCCCGCGGAGGCCCCGCGCCGGACCTGCCGTCGCGACGGTCTTTGCGGGACCTTCCGGGAGACTCGCAGATAAGCCTTCCGCCGCGGGCTGCCCAGGGGAATGAGGCCGGGCGCCGCGGGACGGCCCATGGAGCGCAGCCGCCCTTTCGGTTGAACGATCGGACACGACCTGACGTGTATTTTGAACTGGGCCGGGTGCGCGGCATGGCGGCCGCCGTGAGGAGCCGGAAGGTCCGGGACGGTGACGGGCGCAGGCGGGAGGGCGCCCGGGGAACGCGCGCGGCCTTCAGGCACGCGTCCTTGAGCTTGCCGTTGAAGCTCTCAGTCACTATTCTCACACGGCGAGCCTAGGGCGATGGACTAGATCTGCGGGCTGTCTCGGCGATCCACTCGCGCAGAGCCTCCGCGATCATAGTGCGTTGTCGCAGCGGATGTGCATCCCGCACCACCTCAGCCCGGGAC
>NZ_CAXTBY010000210.1:0-3106 GCF_964242245.1 uncultured Methylobacterium sp.
GCAACCGCCCCAGCCACAACCGCAAACCGCTGAGGATGCTCAGGCTGCTCGACGCGCAGTCCGGACGATCCGTGCGTCGGCGGAGACAATCCTGAGCGGTCGGGCGCACGCCCCGGCGCCCGGGCGTCCCGCACCGGGACGGGACCGCATTCGGTCGGTTCGCGAAATCTTCACCGCGTCGGGTCGAGGGTCCTGTCATCGGAGCTGCGCCCGCATGACGATACGTCCCCCCGCATGGATGCCGCGCCGCGCCCTGGCGGCGCGGGTCGCCGCCCTGGTGCTGGCCGGGGCGTCAGGGGCGAGCGCCGGCGAGGCCGCGGACCGCTACGCCGCGTGGCACGGATGCCTCGACCGCCATTTCGCATTCCGTGCCGCCATCGGCAGCCGCCGTCTTGCGGCCGACGCTGCGTTGCAGGCCTGCCGCGACGTGCAGGCCGCCTACCTCGCAAGCGTGTCGGCCTCGCCGCTGATCGATGCCGACGACGCGATCCAGGCACGACCCGCCCTGGTCGCGCGGGCGCGAAGCAGGCTGCTCGGGCGGGGCGCCTCGCTGTGACGCGCCGCGCCGGTCGCCGGCGCAACGCGCGGCCCACCGCGCCGGAAGACCTGCGCGCAGCCTTGAACGATGGCCTGGGGACACCGATCGACAGGGTCGGCGTCCTCGGTGCCGTCGGCCCTGCGGTCCGCGCCCTTCGCCGATCAGGCGGCTTCCGCCTTGCGGCTCTGGCCGCCCTTGACCGGTGCGGTTGCGGCCTTGCGGCCGCGGCGGGCCGGAGCCGCGGCAACCGGCTCTTCCGCCGGCTCCTCCACCACCTCGGTGGGGGCGGCGCGGCCCGGCTGACCGAGGCCGAGGCTCTTGGCCAGCGCCGAGCGCTGGGCCGAGTAGTTCGCCGAGGTGGTCGGGTAGTCGGCGGGCAGGCCGTAACGGTCGCGGTAGGCGTGCGGATCGAGGCCGTGCTTGGTAAGGTGACGCTTCAGCGTCTTGTAGGACTTGCCGTCGATGAAGCTGACCAGCCCATCCGGGCGGATCGACTTGCGGATCTGAGCGGGCGTGGGCTTCTCGACGGTCTCCGTCGGGGCCGGCGCCGAGCCCGTGCCGACGCTGTTCAGCGCCTCGTGGATGCTGGCGATCAGGGCCGGAAGTTCGGCGGTCGGTATCGAGTTGTTGGAGACGTAGGCCGCGACGACGTCGACGGTCCGTTCAATGTAATTCATCTGCGCCGTCGGTGCAGTTTCAGACATACTCACGATCCTTGTTCATGGTCCTTGAAGAAGCTCCCCCAGCCGAGGAATTATGATTTTTCATAAGAAAAGCAAGGATGCCGATGCACTTATCCGTGTTCGACGTGCGCTCAACCGCCGATGTTACCTGCCGGGCTTCACGCGCCTTCATGCAGCAGCCATCGTTTCCGCATAACTTCCTTATAACGGCACCGCGAATGCTGCGCATCCGCAACGCTTGGGTTTTTCGCTTTTCCGAGAGACCGTTAACCGGCATGCGCACGCCCGGCCCGCGTGCCTGAGACGGTCGAAGTCCGGCCCTTCCCGCTACAGGTTCACCGTTGCTCAGTCCCTCCGCGGTGCGGACGGCACGCATTGCTGTGGGTCGGGTGCGACGATCGCGACATCGGCGCGTTCGGGGATCGGGGGACGTACCCTCGACTGTATCGAGTCCTCCGGACGACCGACCGAGCGTCATCGCGGGATCGGCGGCCCGCGCGAGACCTTGTCCCGCGCTCAGGAGAAGGTCTCGCGCGGTCAGGAGAAGGTCTTGCGCGGATCGAACGCGTCGCGCACCGCCTCGCCGGCGAAGACGAGCAGGCTCAGCATCGCGGCGATCACCAGGAAGCCGGAGAGGCCGAGCCAGGGCGCGGTGAGGTTGTCCTTGCCCTGCGCCAGCAGCTCGCCCAGCGAGGGCGAGCCGGGGGGCAGGCCGAAGCCGAGGAAGTCGAGCGAGGTCAGCGTCGTGATCGAGCCGTTGAGGATGAACGGCAGGAAGGTCAGCGTCGCCACCATGGCGTTGGGCAGCAGGTGCACGCTCATGATGCGCAGGTTCGACAGCCCGAGGGCGCGCGCTGCGCGAACGTACTCGAAGTTGCGTGCGCGCAAAAACTCGGCGCGCACCACGCTGACCAGCGCCACCCACGAGAACAGCAGCATGATGCCGAGCAGCACGAAGAAGCCCGGCGCGATGAAGGCCGAGATGATGATGATGAGGTACAGCGTCGGGATGCCGCCCCAGACCTCGATGAAGCGCTGGAACGACAGGTCGACCCAGCCGCCGAAGTAGCCCTGCACGGCGCCCGCGATCACCCCGATCACCGAGGACACCGCGGCCAGGATCAGCCCGAACAGCACCGAGATGCGGAAGCCGTAGATGACGCGGGCGAGCACGTCGCGGGTGGTGTTGTCGGTGCCGAGCCAGTGCCACGGGATGCCGGCGCAGCCCGAGCCGGGCGCGGTTTCCGCCGCTTGGCACTGCGCGTCGGTGAGCATCCAGGTCGGCGGGGACGGCGAGGGCGTCGGCAGGCCGTCGTTGATGGTGTCGTAGGAGAACGGGATCGGCGGCCAGACCGACCAGCCGTTCTCCGCGATCTCCTTCCTGATCTCGGGAATCCGGTAGTCGGTGCGCGCCAGGAACCCGCCGAACTTCTCCTCCGGGTAGTCGATCAGCACGGGAAACAGCCACTCGCCTTTGTACGAGGCGACGATCGGCCGGTCGTTGGCGATGAATTCGGCAAACAGGCTGACGAGGAACAGTCCGGCAAAGATCAGGAACGACCCGTAGCCGAGACGGTTGCGGCGGAAGTTCGCGAGCCGCCTGCGGTTCAGCGGCGACAGGCCGCCCCGGCGCGCGGTGCCCAGGGGCGCGGCGGCGGGCGCGGTCTCGACGGTCCGCAGGACGACCGGCTGCGCGCCGGGCATCGGGGCCGACACCGCGTCGCCCTCGGGCGGCCGGGCGATCTCGTTCATCGCTTGCGGCTCCGCGGAACGGTCCGGGCCAGCGCCGCGGGGATTGCGGGATACGCGACCGGCGCTCTCTCCCATGAAGGGCGACTGCTTACGAGAAGGGCACGCGGAACCCTCCCCCCTCTGCGGGGGAGGG
>NZ_CAXTBY010000211.1:0-3047 GCF_964242245.1 uncultured Methylobacterium sp.
GCGGATCGGGCGAAGCGCCGGGCGGCCCCCTCTCCCCACACATCTCGGGCTTGCCTGAGACGTGCAATGCGGATGTCCAAGTCGGGCAGGCCCGACTTGGATGGGACAGGGCTGGGGTGAGGGGCGCGACCTCTCCGGAGGGTTCTCCTCCCTCACCCTGTCCCGAACGGGAGAGGGGACCCGCGCTCTTCCCGGATCGCGTGGAGCGGTGCGTGCATCCGCAAGCCCCCTGCGGGATAGGGCAAGACCGGAACTCCCTCCGCTTCGCGGCATGCCAAGTCTCGCGGGTCACGTCCTGCGAGGTCCGGCGGACGACCGCCCCGCAATCGTGCGTGATCACGTCCCGGCGCGGACGGAACGCCGTCAGGAGAGCGGATTGGCCGCGTCGTTGCGGGCCGGCAGCGGCGCCAGCATCGTCAGCGCGAAGCCCTCGGCCGCGTAGGTGGTCTCGACCTCGGCCTGGACCTGCGTGGTGAGCACCCGCTGCAGCAGGCGCGAGCCGAAGCCCTGGCGGCGCGGCGGCTCCACGATGGGGCCGCCGCTCTCGCGCCACGCGAACCGCAGCAGCCCGGCGGGTCCGCCGGGCAGGAGCGCCCAGGTGACCGCGATCCGCCCGCCCTGGTTCGAGAGCGCGCCGTACTTGGCCGCGTTGGTGGTGAGTTCGTGGATCGCCATGCCGATCGGCACCGCGATCTCGGAGGCCAGCCCGACGGCGGGCCCGTCGAGCACGATGCGGCCGTCGGTCTCCGCGCCCTCGGCGATCTCGGCGTAGGGCTTCAGCTCGCTCAGCAGCAGGGTGCGCAGGTCCGCCGTCTGCCACGTCGCCTCGGTGAGCACCGCGTGGGTGTGGGCGAGCGACTTGATGCGCCCGACGAACGCCTCGTAGAAGCTGTCGATGCTCGACGCCGTGCGCGCCGTCGAGCCAACGATCGCCTGCACGGTGGCCAGCGTGTTCTTCACCCGGTGGTGCAGTTCGCGGATCAGCAGGGCCTGCCGCTCCTCGGCGACCCGCCGGTCGGTGACGTCGGCCACGACGCCGATCAGCCGGCGGGGCAGGCGGTCCGGCGCGTCCCGCTCGAAGCGGCCGGCGAGGTCGATGGTGCGCCACGCGCCGTCGCTGCGGCGGCGGATGCGGCCGGTGGTGTGCAGGGTTCCGTCCTCGCGCAGCGCCGTCGAGATCGCCGCGCGCACCGAGGCCCGGTCGTCGGGATGGAGGACGCCGAACAGGAACTCGGTCTTGCCGATGGTGCCGTCCTCGGGCGCGTGGCCGAAGATCTCGAACATCCGCTCGTTCTCCCAGATCGCCTGATCCTCGAGCATGTGCCACTCGAAGATCCCGAGCCGGGCGATCGAGGTCGCGACCCGCAGGCGCTGGTCGCGGGCGGCGAGCCCGTCGCGCGCCTCGACCCGCGTGGTGATGTCCTGCACCACCCCGACCATGCCGGTGCGCCGCCCGCCGGGTCCGTGGACGGGCCGGCCGCGGACGCCGACGATGACCTCGCGCCCGTCCGCCTCCCGCGTCAGCCGGCACTCGAAGCCGTAGGCCCCGTCCCGGGCCATCGCGGCCCGCACCAGGGCCTGGATGCGCGCGGGCTCGCCGTCGGCGAGGCCCGCCCGCAGCACGTCCCAGGTCGTCGAGGCGCCGGCCGGGTGGCCGAGGATCTGCGCGGCGCGGCGCGAGAGGACGAGGCGGCGGCTCGATTTTTCCCAGCGCCACTCCCCGAGGC
Organism: uncultured Methylobacterium sp.; assembly: GCF_964242245.1. NCBI lineage: Bacteria > Pseudomonadati > Pseudomonadota > Alphaproteobacteria > Hyphomicrobiales > Methylobacteriaceae > Methylobacterium > uncultured Methylobacterium sp. The sequence goes on from NZ_CAXTBY010000211.1 coordinate 1,728, forward strand.
CCGCCGCCGCCAGGGCGTCGCGGTTCTCGTCGGAGCGGGCGGCCTCGTCGGCATCGACCGCCTCGACGACCAGGATACCGCCGTCCGCGCCGGAGCGGCGGACGCGCACCTCGACGGCGCTCCCGTCGGCGCGGCGCCAGGGCTGGATGCCGTCGGCGAGGCGCCACGCCCCGAGCAGGTCCGAGACGGGCCGGTCGGCAAGCCCGCCCGGCGGGTGGCCCAGGAGGGCGCAGAGATGGTCGTTGCCCGCGCGGATCAGGGCGCCGTCGGCCGAGAGCACGGCCAGCCCGATGGCGGCCCCCTCGAAGGCCGCGCGGTGCAGGTCGCCCGTCCCGGCGGCCGGGCCGTGATTACCCCTGTCGGTCACGCCAGTCCTCGAGCGCGCGGCGGCACCGTCCGGCCGCGTGGCGTCTCGTGCGGCGGCTCCGACGACGTACCCGTCGGTTCGTGGTCGAAGCCTGCGGCGAAACGAGGGCTTAAGCGCCGGATCGGCGAGCGTGGCGCCAGGATGACGGTCAAGCGCGGCCGGAGCAAGGCAGGGCCCCCTTCGCACCGGGCTGACAACAGCTAAGTTCGATCCGTCCGGCGAAATTCGAGGTAGGTCGGCCGGCGGCCGGCCGCGACCGCCTTCGCCTCGTAGCGGGTGCCGGGCCAGTCCGGGAAGGGCTGCGTCCAGTCGCACGCGCGCAGGGCCGTCCAGCGCAGGCCGGGGCAGCGGGCGGCGCGGACCAGCGTCCAGCCGGCGTAGTCGTCGATGTCGCTGACGAAGCGGAACAGGCCGCCGGGCCTCAGCACGCGGGCGATGTCCGCGAGCGTCCCGTCCGAGACGAAGCGGCGCTTGCGCTGGCGGCGCTTGGGCCAGGGATCGGGGTAGAGCAGGTCGACCCGCGCGAGGCTCGCGTCCGGCAGCGCGTCGAGCAGCGCGCTCACGTCCGCGTCGCGGATGCGGACGTTGCGCAAGGCCCGCTCATCGACCGCGCGCAGGAGCTTGGCCACGCCGTTGACGAAGGGCTCGGCGCCGATGATCCCGATCCCCGGGTGGGCGGCCGCCTGCGCGGCGAGGTGCTCGCCGCCGCCGAAGCCGATCTCCAGCCAGATCTCTCCGGGGGGGGCGTCGAGGTCCGGGAACAGCGTTGCCGGATCGAGGCGGGCTCCGTCCGGCGGCAGGCCGACGCGCAGGCGCGGCAGCAGGTCGGCGAGACGCTGCTCCTGCCGTCCGCGCAGGCGCTTGCCCTTGCGCCGGCCGAAGAAGGCGCGCTCGGAGGCCTCGACGGCGGTGGCCGGACAGGGGCTCGTTTCGGTCACGTCCCGGCTCGGTTG
>NZ_CAXTBY010000212.1:0-3012 GCF_964242245.1 uncultured Methylobacterium sp.
GCCAACCAGAAGAAGCTGTTCTTCAACCTGCGCAAGGCCAAGGGCAAGATCTCGGCGCTGGAGGAGGGTGACCTCAAGCCGGATCAGGTCGCGCAGATCGCCACCCGCCTCGGCGTGCCCGAGCAGGACGTCATCGACATGAACCGGCGCTTGTCCGGCGACACGTCGCTGAACGCCCCCTTGCGCGAGGAGGGCGAGGGCGAGTGGCAGGACTGGCTCGTCGACAACAGCCCGAGCCAGGAGACGGTGCTGGCCGGCGAGCAGGAGGGACAGAACCGCCTCTCGGCCCTGCGCGACGCGCTCGGCGTGCTGAACGTCCGCGAGCGGCGCATCTTCGAGGCCCGGCGGCTCGCCGACGATCCGATCACCCTGGAGGATCTCTCGGGCGAGTTCGGCGTCTCGCGCGAGCGCGTGCGCCAGATCGAAGTCCGCGCCTTCGAGAAGGTGCAGGAGGCGGTCAAGCGCAACCTCGCGACCCGCGAGCTGCCGCGCGTCGGGGCGTGATGCCCTCGCCCGGCTCGAAGCGCTGAACGGCGGCTCCGAGCCGGTCGCGCACGGTCTCAGCCCGTCAGCGCCATTGGTCGAAGGCGTTCTGCATTGCCTGGATGCCTGAGGTGCCCTTCTCGAAGGTGAGTACCGCGCGCTGACCGCCGGTGTAGCGGATCGCCAAGTCGAACCACGGCTTGTGCAGGAGCAGGTCGGTGTTGCGGTCGACGTCGTTGCGCAGCGACGACAGGCCGATCAGGAACAGGTTCTCGCGTACCCGCACGGGCAGTCCCGAGACGGGTGAGCCGCGCGCGTTCTCCTCATCCTTGGCCTGGAGCAGGCCGACATCCTGCACCGGGCGCTTCTCACCCTCCGCGCCCGTGCCGCTGAAGGCGAGGCTGATGGTGTGCGAGGCCGGCAGCGTGGCGTCGAGGTTGCGCTGGAGCGTCATCGTCAGCGACAGCCCGGCCTCGGGGAAGGTGACGGTGGCCACAACCGCCAGTTCCAGGGGCTGACCCTGCTCGCCGGCCACCGAGTCGAGGCGCCAGACGACGCGGCCGGGGCTCGTCGTCGGCGGGGCGTTCTGAGACGCGGTGTTCTCCTCGATCAGCACCGCGCGCTGCGCGACGCCGAGGTCCGGCGGCGACGGCGTGGAACTGCGCGGGTCCGGAAGCGCGGCGCCCCCTGCCGACCCTGCGCCCGTCCGTTCCCGCCCGGCCGGCTCCCCGCCGATCCGGTCGGCGTACTTCGCGTCCGCATTGCCGTCCTGCTGCGTCTCCGCCGTCTCGGTCGCGCCGGGATGCAGGTTGGCCGGCTTGTCGCGCAGGAGGAAGGCGGCCACGGCGATCAGCCCGACCACCGTCGTGAGGATCACGCCGACGAAGACGTTGCGCAGGAGCCGCGAGCGGTCGCCACGGGGCGCGACCACGTCGATGCGCGGGCGCTGGCGCGCGCCGGCAGGATCGGCACCCGCGGCGGGTTCGGGGATCGGGTCGGCCTGCGTCTCGGCCGCGGACGGCGTCGCCGGCTCGGAGACCGGCGTCGGACCCTTCGCCCTGCGTGCCGTGATCGGGACCACGGCCTCGCGGAGCGCCGGCTCGGCCGCCACGGGGTCCGGCAGCGGAAGGAAGCTCGGCGGCGGCGCCGGCGGCAGGACCGGCGGCGCGAGCGCCGGCTCGATCGGACCGGCACGGGCATCCGGCGCGGGCGGGACGAGGATCGGCTCCGCGGGTGCGGTCGCCGCGATGGGCTCGGCGACGGGCACAGGGGCAGGCGCGCCGTAGGCGGCCTCCAGGCGGTCGATCGCGCCATCGAGGGCGCTGCGCTCAAGATCGATGTCCGCCTCCGGCAGAGGCGGCTCGAGGGAGCGCAACTGACCGACGAGGGCGTTGCGGGCGCGCTCGTACACGGCCCTGCGCATGGCCGGCGTCCGATCGGGCAGGGCGTCGAGCGCCCGTGCCAGCAGCGGGTAGTAATCGGCCATCGTGTCTTAAGTCCGCCGTCTCCCCGGAACGATTCCCGGCTCGCGTGACGCTGTCAGTCCTCGAAAGGGTTGTGCATCAGGATTGTGTCGTCGCGCTCCGGCGAGGTCGAGAGCAGGGCGACCGGGCAGCCGATCAGCTCCTCGATCCGCCGCACGTACTTGATCGCCTGAGCCGGCAGGTCCGCCCAAGAGCGGGCGCCGGCCGTCGTCTCCGGCCAGCCGGGGATCGTCTCGTAGATCGGCTCCACCCGACCTTGCGCCGCTTGGCTCGCCGGCAGGTGGTCGATCGTCCCGCCGTCGAGGCGGTAGCCGGTGCAGACCTGGATCGCGTCGAACCCGTCGAGGATGTCGAGCTTGGTCAGCGCGATGCCGTCGATCCCCGAGGTCCGCACGGTCTGGCGCACCAGCACCGCGTCGAACCAGCCGCAGCGGCGCTTGCGCCCGGTGTTGACGCCGAACTCACGTCCTCGGATGCCGAGGGTTTCGCCGACCGCGTCGTGCAGTTCGGTCGGGAACGGCCCTTCGCCGACGCGGGTGGTGTAGGCCTTGGCGATGCCGAGCACGTAGCCGATCGCCGAGGGGCCGAGGCCGGAGCCGGTCGCCGCCTGCGCCGCGACGATGTTGGAGGAGGTGACGAAGGGGTAGGTGCCGTGGTCCACGTCGAGCAGCGCGCCCTGCGCGCCCTCGAACAGGATGCGCTTGCCCGCCCGCCGCTCCTCGTCGAGCAGCGCCCAGACCGGACAGGCGTAGGGCAGGATGGACGGCGCGATCGCCTTCAATTCCGCCAGCAGCCCGTCGCCATCGACCTGCGCGATGCCGAGGCCCCGGCGGAGCGCGTTGTGGTGGGTGAGCACCCGCTCGATCTTGGCCGGCAGCGTGTCGGCATCGGCCAGATCCACCACGCGGATCGCGCGGCGCCCGACCTTGTCCTCGTAGGCGGGCCCGATGCCGCGCTTGGTCGTGCCGATCTTCAGACCCGCGTTCGCAGTCTCGCGAAAATGGTCGAGTTCGCGGTGCAGCGGCAGGATCAGCGTCGCGTTGTC
>NZ_CAXTBY010000213.1:0-3006 GCF_964242245.1 uncultured Methylobacterium sp.
TCGAAGATCGTGTTGGCGAACCGCAGCGCCAGCAGGTTCTGCACCGTCTCCTTGCCGAGGTAGTGGTCGATCCGGAAGATCTGCTCCTCGGGAAACACCTCGCCGACCGCGTCGTTGATGGCGCGCGCCGACTTGAGGTCCTTGCCGATCGGCTTCTCCAGCACGACGCGGGACTTGGCCCCGACGAGGCCGTACTTGGCGAGGTTCCGGCAGATCGCGCCGTAGAGGTCGGGCGAGGTCGCGAGGTAGAACGGGCGCACCTGATCGGGCCGCTCGGCGAGCTTGGCGACGAGGTTCTCCCAGCCGTCCGTGCCGGCGCCGTCGACCGGGACGTAGTCGAGGTGGTCGAGGAAGGCGGCCAGCGTCTCCGGGTCGAGGTCGGCGGCCGGGACGAAGCGCTTGAGCGCGTCGCGCGTGCGCTCGCGGAACGCCTCCCCCGTCAATCCTGAGCGGGAGGCACCGATGATCCGGCTGGTGTCCGGGATCTGCCCGTCCTTGAACCGGTAGTACAGCGCCGGCAGCAGCTTGCGGGTGGTGAGGTCGCCGGTCGCGCCGAAGACGACGTAGTCGAACGCGGCGACGGGAATGATGATGGCCAAGGGCTGCTCCCGTATGCGTGCGGCGGCGCGGCCTCGAGCCGGCGGGCCGAATGCGGCGCGACCCCGGCCGCACCCTGCGACTTAGGCCTCTGCAAGAGCTTCGCCAATGGGAGAGCTTCGCCGACGGGAACGCGGCGCGCGGGGCCGTTCAGACCGCCTTAAACACGATGCTTAGCCTCGTCTTCAGGTTGATTGGCCATACTCGAAGTCGGATCGCGATGATCGAGCATGGACTAGGACGAGGACGGCCCGGCATGTCCCGCGGATACGACGCGCACGATCACGACGACCGCACTTGGCGGGCCGGGCACTGGGACGACCGGGACCGGCCCGAGGACCGGCCGCGGCGCAGGGGGCTTGCCGCGCGCCTCTTCTCCCTCGTCAAGCTCGCCCTCATCCTGACGCCCCCGGCGCTGTTTGCCGCGAGCTACCTCGTGACCGATTGCGGCGCGCGCTCCGGCCGCGGCGGCGTCGGCGAACTCTTCAGGGCGGGCGCCTGCGCGCGCGGCGAGATCCTCGCGGGCGCGCTGTCGCTGCCGGACAACCTCGGCCTGCTCCGGCGGGTCGTCGACTGAACCCGACGGAACGCGCCCGCCGATCAGCCGGGCACGGCCGGAGATCCCTCCGGCCGTACCGTGGCCCAACGCACGCCCTCCAACCGACCCTGCGAGCCTGCCATGCGGACTATTCCCGCCGACACCACGTCCCTGCCGCCCCTCGCCACCGATGCGGAGAGGGCCCGCGCGCGCCTGAAGCGGATCGCGCCGATGACCCCCGACGCGGCGCTCGGCGTCCCGGACGACGCGCCGCCGCGCCGCCGCCGGCCCCCCGGCCTCGCCCGCGGTTTCCGCCTCGGCTGGAAGGGCTGGCTGCTGATCGAGGGCGCCGCCGTCGCCCTGGTCCTCGGCCTCGTGATCGCGTGGCCGCCCGTGCGCGACTGCCGGGCTCAGGACGAGCGCACCGGCTTCTACGCCGGCGACACCGTCGGCAAGTGCATCCGGCGCGGCATCGATGCGCGCATCGACTGGGCGGACCAGAGACTCAAGATGGCGATCCGCGGATCGGGCCGGTAGGGTCGTGCCCGATCCCGGTGAGTCGGCGCGCCCCTGGAGCAATTCCGGTTCGCTCGCGCTCACCGCCCTCGCTCTAAGCCTCCGTGTGATCGCAGTGTCTTCACGCGAACCGCGCGCACCTCGCCTGATGCTCTAGAACAGGCCGTCGATCCGGCCGTCGGCGTCGAGCCGGATCGTGTCGGCGGCCGGCACCCGCGGCAGGCCCGGCATGGTCATGATCTCCCCGCAGATCACCACCACGAAGCCGGCGCCGGCCGAGAGGCGCGCGTCGCGCACCGCGACCACGTGGCCCTCCGGCGCGCCGATCAGCCCCGGATCGGTCGAGAACGAGTACTGGGTCTTGGCCATGCAGACCGGCAGGTGCCCGTAGCCGTCCTTCTCGAAGGCGGCGAGCTTAGCCTGAGCCTTCGCCTCGATCTGGACGCCGGCCGCGCCGTAGAGCTTGGTCGCGATCGTCCGGATCTTGTCCGACAGCGTCGTCTCGGCCGCGTAGGCGTAGGCGATGGGCTTCGCCGCGCCCTCGGAGAGCGCGACCACGGCGTGGGCCAGCGCCTCGGCGCCCGCACCCCCTTGCGCCCAGTGCTTGCAGGTGATCGCCTCGACGTCGAGCTTTTGCCGGCAAAGTTCTTTCAGCCGCGCGTGCTCGGCCTCGGTGTCGGCGTGGAAGTGGTTGACCGCGACCACCACCGGCAGGCCGAAGCCGCGCACGTTGGTGACGTGGCGGGCGAGGTTGGCAAACCCCTTCTCCAGGGCCTCGACGTTCTCGGACCCCAGATCCTTCTTGTTGACGCCGCCGTGCATCTTCAGCGCCCGCACGGTGGCGACGATGACCACCGCCGACGGCGCGAGGCCCGCCTGCCGGCACTTGATGTCCAGGAACTTCTCAGCGCCGAGGTCGGCGCCGAAGCCGGCTTCCGTCACGGTGTAGTCGGCGAGCCGCAGGCCCGCGCGGGTGGCGATCACCGAGTTGCAGCCGTGGGCGATGTTGGCGAACGGGCCGCCGTGGATCAGCGCCGGGTTGCCCTCCAGCGTCTGCACGAGGTTCGGCTGGAGCGCGTCCTTCAGCAGCACCGTCATCGCGCCGGTGGCCTTCACGTCCTTCAGGGTGATGAGCTTGCGGGCGCGGGTCTCGGCGACGACGATGCGGCCGAGCCGCTCCTCGAGATCGGCGAGATCGCGCGCGAGGCAGAACACTGCCATGACTTCCGAGGCCACGGTGATGTCGAAGCCGTCCTCGCGCGGGAACCCGTTGGCGACGCCGCCCAGCGACTGGGTGATGGCGCGCAGCGCCCGGTCGTTCATGTCGACGACCCGGCGCCAGTGGATGCGGCGCA
>NZ_CAXTBY010000214.1:0-2942 GCF_964242245.1 uncultured Methylobacterium sp.
GCCGACAGCGCCGCGCGCTGGCCGAGCCCCTGCAGCGCGACCCCCAGGATCGCGACGCCGAGCGCCTGTCCGCAGAAGAACGAGAAGGCGTGCAGGGCGACCGCCGAGGCGCGGGCGCCGGGCGCCACCTCCGTGACCTGCACCTGAAAGGTGTTGTGGAGCATGTAGAAGCCGAACCCCATCGCCACGAGGGCCGCGGCATCGAGCTGCCAGCTTCCGGCGAGGCCGATCATGACGAGCGCTCCGGCGCAGACCGCGGCGCCGCCCACGAGCATCCGCGCCATTCCGAGCAGGCGGACCAGCAGCGCGACGAGGGCCGAGTAGATCAGGCCGCCGACGGCAAAGCCCGCGAGCGCCAGCCCCGCCTCGCGCGGGCCCCCCTCGCCGCGCGCCTCGATCAGCGGCGCGAGGTGGGGGAAGATGCCGAAGACCGCGATCGCCTCGACGAAGACCGCCGCGAACAGCACCTGCGCCCGCGGATTGGCGACGATGCCGCGGTAGCGCGCGAGCGCCTGCCGGAACTCGGGCCGCCGGGGCGGGGCGCGCCCGCGCCGGTCGAAGCCGAACAGCGTGGCCGCGCAGCCGAACCCGGCGACGGCGGCGTTGATGCCGAACACGCCGTGCCAGCCGATTTGCCCCTCGATCAGGCCGGCGAAGGTCGAGCCCGAGAGCTGGCCGAGGATGACGGCGACGAGGAACCGCCCGATCGCCACTTGGCGCCGCTCCATCGCGATCAGATCGCCCATCAGGGCCAGCGCCAGGGGGATGACGCCGCCGGCGGCCGCGCCCGCGACCATGCGCAGGCCGAACAGGACGCGAAGGTCGGCGGCCAGCGCGCAGCCGACGAGCGCGGCGACGAGGACGCCGAGGCAGGCGATGATGACCCGCTCCTTGCCGATCGCGTCGCCCACCGGCCCGAGAACCGGCTGGATCAGGGCGTAGGGCAGGGCGAAGGCCGTCGACAGGAGCGCCACCGTATGGGCATCGCTGCCGAGATCCCGCGCCAGCACGCCGACGAGCGGCTCGACCGACCGCCACGCGAAGGTGCTGACGAAGCCCGCCACGGCGAGCACGAGGATCAGGCGCCCGATGGAGGGGACGGACGTGGGAGGGACGATCATGCGTTGAGGCCCGGTGGTAACCCGGCACAAGGATGCAACGCCGGCTCGGAGCGACCTAGAGCGCGCTGCGACGAAGGGGATGCCGGTTCGGCGTGCCGGGGGCCATGGGTGCCGGATCTGCGACCTCGTGCTGCCAGCGGTGGGCCGGCGCCGCGGAGCGGCAGCCACCACGGGCTCTTGCCGATTGCGGCACGCGCTTGCGCCGAGCGAATTGCCGCGGCCACGATGACGCGCCCTCGTCAGCGCAGGCGGTGACGAGGGACGCCCTGCATGCGTTGCGACGAGGGCGATCGGCGGCGTTGCCGGGACCGATTGCAACGCGATCGGGCGCGGCTCTAAGATCGTTTCTGCATCCCTTGATCCGAGATAGATCAACACGCAGTCAGGCGATCTTCCGTCGATCACCGGGGCACAGTTCAGGATGGCGCGCTTCTTCGCTGGAGCGCCGAGGGTCTCCCGAAGCAGGCACGGTTTGGCGTGGTCACGGCCCGCCGGGCAGAGGGACCGGCCGGCAGGCTGACGGCGACGCCTGCCAACGTCAAGGCGATGCAATCGGCCCTCGCGGCCCTCAAAACGGCCGGCATCCGGTTCATCCCGCAGGATGGCGGTGGCCGGTTCCGCGAACCACGGAAGGATCAGCCATGACTCGCACCCGGTCCAGGACCCTTCGCCTCCTGACGGCATCGGCCGTGCTCGCGGCAGGCTGGGGGAGCACCGCCTCCGCCGACTGCCGGCGACGCGTCTCCAACCGCTCGGCCTACGTCCTCGTTGCCAGTCAGGACGGCGGCCCCGCCTTCGTGATCAGGCCGGGACGATCCGTCCCCGTCCGGCTGTCGCGGCCGGGCCGCTTCGATCTGACGGCCTACTGCCCGCCGGTCGACCGCTTCGGCCGGCCGGTCGCGGGCGGGCGGGAGGCCGCGCAGATCCACCTCGACTACGAGGCCGTCCTGGACCGCTGCTACGTGAAGATCGGCGACGGCCTGTTCGAGCCCGAACTTGGTCCGGGTTTCTTCGGCACGCGGGACACCGCGCCGTTCACGGTCAACAATCCGAACCCGGGCGACATCGTCCTCGGACCTCTCAAGGCGCGATGCTCACCGGGCGATTGAGCGCACATCGCGCCCTCAAACCTTGAGGCTTGGAGCGTGCATGGTCCCGGGAAGAGGTGTGACGGATTGAGCCTGAAGCGTTCGGGCTCGTGCGTCCAGGCCTGAAGGATGAACGCAGCGGGCGTGAGGCTGCGCAGGTCAAAAACCATCGAGCGGGGCTCTTCCGGTCCCATCCGGGCCTCTGCCGCGGTCTCGCCCCTGCGCCGCTTCCGCACCGTCGTCGGGCCGGCGCCGCAGCGCCGGGCCGGCGCCCGCGCTTCCCGTCGCCGGGAGCGCGCGACGGACTGCCTTCCGTTGCAGGCGCTGCCGTGAAGACCCTGACCCGGAGCACATCCCGCCCAGCATGGTCGTCAACCGGACCACCACGCCACGGGATCAAACACCTAGAACGGGATGTCGTCGTCGAGATCGTAGTTGCCGCGCGCGCCGCCGCCGCCGGCAGGTGCCGGGCTCGGACGACGCTCGCTGCCCTGCGATCGGCTGCCGCCGTGATCGCCCCCGCGGCTGACCTGCCCGCCGCCCTCGTCGTCGGCGCCCATCTCGCCGCCCGCGCCGCCGCGTCCGTCGAGGATCGTCATCTCGCCGCGGAAGCGCTGAAGCACCACCTCGGTGGTGTACTTCTCGACGCCGGAGTTGTCGGTCCATTTCCGGGTCTGAAGCTGGCCCTCGATGTAGACCTTCGAGCCCTTGCGCAGGTACTGCTCGGCCACGC
>NZ_CAXTBY010000215.1:0-2934 GCF_964242245.1 uncultured Methylobacterium sp.
CTCCCCGTCAGCGCCCGGCGGTCTGGACCTGCAGCATGTTGACCACCTGCACCCGCCGGTTCTCGCGGCTGTTCGGATCGGTCGCGGTCTTCAGGTGCGTCTTGCCGTAGCCGACGGTGATCAGGTTCGCGGCGGGGATGCCGAAGGTGACGACGAGGTAGCGCTTGAGCGCGTCGGCCCGCCGCTCAGAGAGCGTCTGGTTCGTCGCCTCGGATCCCTTCGCGTCCGTGTGCCCGGCGATCAGGAAGGTCTGGCCGCGCATGCGCTCGGAGGTCAGCGCCCGGCCGAGATTGCCCGCGGTGGTGAGCGCCGTGCCGCGCAGCGCGTCGGAGCCGCGGTCGAACTCGATCGTCAGATCGATCTGCGGCCGTCCCGTCGCCAGTCGGGCCAGGGTCTCGCGCTCCTGCGCCGACACGGCGTAGCTCGGCCGGCCGCGCAGGCCGTCGACGAAGGCGTCGTCGCGCGACGGTCGCGCCGCGGGCGCGGGCGCGCCCACGGACAGGTTGCGGAACCGCGGGGTCAGAGCGTCGAGGATTCGGTCGGTGCTGGGGTCCTCGGCCCGTGCCGTCCCGGCGAGCAGAGCGAGGGCGAGGCCCGCATGAAGCAGGGACCGTCCAAAAGGGCTGGAACAACCGGCCATCGAATCCTCCATTCCGGAATCTTGCCCGAAATCCAGTCTCGGCGTTCGAGTCGAGGGACTTCGTCGATGATTGACAGATCTCACACCGCTCGATCAATCTTCGTGCGCGGCGACACGCGACGACCGACCGCTCGATCGTGCGCGGCCATGCCGGCGAAGTGCCGGCGACTGGAGGCATGGCCTCCGATGCACCGTAGGGCGGCCCCGCATGGCCGCGATCGGAGACGATCGAACGATGTCGCAGCGCGCGGAGACCGGCCGGGTGCATCCGCGTCGCGAGCCTCGTCCTTCTCGCCCTCGCGACGACGGGACAGGCCTCGGCCGTGAGCGGCGGGTCGCCCTGGTGACCGGCGTCTCCGCCTCTTGCACGCTGCCGGCCCCGAACGCCGTCGGGGATGCGGAGGCCGTGGGGGGGATGCTGCGCGCGGCCCGGCTCGCGTCGGTCGTGACGCTGCGTGATCCGACCCTGCGCGATCTCAAGTGCGCGCTCGTCGACCTCAGCGCCATTGCCCTCCGCACACCCAAGGGCAGCGTCCCGTGCCTCATCGGGTTCGGACGTTGCGCCAGAGGCTTTTCCAAGCGAGGCGGCTGCCGGTTCGCGTGAGGACAAGGCGATGTCGCGGGAGCATGAAGCATGTTGTCGGTGACTTGCTGATCACCGAAACATGCTCCGGAACGGCTCGGCCCCGTGGGCGGAAGCGTTCCCCGATCAGGCCGCCGGCATCGGTGAGGCTTCCTCAACCTTAAACGGCCGTTAACGGAACCGGCCTAGCCTTCCGGGCAGCGTCCCCTTCCGCGTCCGGTCCCGCATGCGCTCGCTTCGCCGCTCCGCGTCGCCCTACGACACCTTCGTCGACACCCTTCGCCCCTTCCTGGCGCGGCGGTTGACGGAACTCGGCGGGCTCGTCCTGTTCACCGGTGCGGTCGCGCTGACGGTGGCGCTGGCGACGTGGTCGATCGACGACCCGAGCCTGAACCACGCCACCGACCACGGGGCCCACAACGTGCTGGGCCGGCCCGGCGCCGTGGTCTCGGACCTGGCCATGCAGATCCTCGGCCTCGGGGCACTGGCCTTCGTGCTGCCGCCCGCGCTCTGGGGCGTCCGGCTGATGCGCGCGCGCGACCTGCCGGGCGGCGGCCTGCGCATCGCGCTCTGGATCATCGGGTTCTGCGCCGCGAGCGCGGTGGCGAGCGCGCTGCCGCCCACGACCCGCTGGCCGCTGCCGACCGGGCTCGGGGGCGTGGCGGGCGACGCGCTGATGTCGGCCGCGCGCACCCTCGTCGGCGCGATCTCGTCGGCGGCGGCGGCGCTGGTCGGCTTCGTCTACGCCGGCATCGCGATCCTGAGCCTCACCGGCGCCTGCCGCGTCGGCGTCGGCCTCGACGATGCGGACGAGGCATCCGACCGCGCGCACCGGCCGATGCGGCGCCTCCATCCGGACGGCCGTCACGACGGCGACGACTCCGACGAGCCGGGCCTCGGCATCGTCGGCGCCGGCGCCCTGGTCCAGGCTGCGATGCGCGGGCGCGCCGCGCTCAGGGAGCGGTGGGAGGCATGGCGGGCGCGGCCCTCGGGCGGCGCGCTGACCTATGCCGGCGTCTCGCCGGCGCTCGCCGCACGGCGCGCCTTCTCGGACGCGGACCTGCCCTGGGCCGCCCAGCTTCCGAACGGCGGCCGCGCGGTCGAGCCGCGCCGCGAGCCGGTCTTCGCGCCCCGCTCCGGCGATCCCGCAGCGGGCGCGTCCGCCCGCCGACCCGCGCCGGTGGTGCGCGAGGACGACATCGAGGACGAGGCCGCGCCGGCGGCGGTGCCGGCCGGGCCGCTCCCTTCGCGCGTCGCGGCCCCGGTTCCGGCAGCAGCCCCCGCCCGCCGGCCTGCCTCCCCGCCCGCGATGCTGGCGGACGCGTACCGGCATCCCGCCCTCGACCTGCTGGCCGAGCCCCGCGGGCCGTCGCAGGCGAGCCTCGTCTCGGCCGACGCGCTCGAACAGAACGCCACCCTGCTGGAGGCGACGCTCGGCGATTTCGGCGTGCGCGGCGACATCCTCGCCGTGCGCCCCGGCCCCGTCGTCACCCTCTACGAGCTGGAGCCGGCGCCGGGCACAAAATCCTCCCGCGTCATCGGCCTGTCGGACGACATCGCCCGCTCGATGTCGGCGGTCTCGGCCCGCGTCGCGGTGGTGCCCGGCCGCAACGCCATCGGCATCGAACTGCCGAACGCCCGGCGCGAGACCGTGTACCTGCGCGAACTGCTGGCCTCGGCCGACTTCGTCGAGACCAAGCACAAGCTCGCG
>NZ_CAXTBY010000216.1:0-2844 GCF_964242245.1 uncultured Methylobacterium sp.
CCCCGTCGTCCGGGTTCCAGCGGTAGACGCGGAACTCCTTGAGGTTCCTGGCGCCTGCCGTGGCGGGCCAGGACTTGCCCTCGGTGATCTGGGAGTTCTTGGGAAGCGAGAATTCGGCCATCAGGAAGTCCTGTGCGGCTTATCGGAAGGGGATGGGATTACCCTCACGCGGTCGATGCCGGCCTGAAGGTAGGAGAGGAGCGAGAGCACGTAGTTGATTTCGGAGGGCGTATCGCCGAAGGCGGCTTCGGCCTTGGCCTGGAGGTTCGGCCAATCGCTGCCGTCGTAGCCGCGGCCGAGCCAGCACAGGGCCGTCAGATCCCGCACTTGATCGCGCGGCAGTGCCGTCACCAAATCCCTCAATCGCAGGTAGGCGGGCGAATGGAAGGCTGGGCTGAGGACCTCCGAGGGCACGAAGTAGAAGCCTTTGGTCGGGCCGACATGACGGTTACGAAGGTCATCGAACGTCGTATCGACGCGTGCATTCAGCCGCAGGATGTTCTGCAACTGCGTGTCCGGGATTGCGACGGCGTGGGACACCGCATTCGCCGCTTCGATGGCCACGCCCATTTCGAAGACGAGATGCCCGAAACCCCGCTCGGATGCCCTGGCGGTGAGCTTGCGATCCGCACTGACGACGGGAACGCCCTCCTGTTCCGCACAGGCCAGGAAGATACAATCCTGAACGGGATGCGCCATTGCCACGCCGATGTCCAAGGCCCGCTGAAACAGCAGAAGTGTCGGCGTGATCGATGCGAACAGACCAGGTAGAGACGTGCAGCTTTCCCGTGCCTGATCGTGACGGCTTTCTCCAAGCTTGATCTTCTTCTGCATCGCCGTAGCGAACTCGGTGAAGATCAGATCGGGGGCGAGGAACATCGCCTTCGTTTCCAGGAGCGCCACGGCGGCGTCGTGGTCTGCCTCCGGCAGGAACCACTTCACCGCCACTGACGTGTCGATCACGAATTTCACCTGTCCCGATCCTCGCGGATCAAAATCACGCTGTCGGTCTGGATCACATCTCTCGGTGACATGGCCGCGATCCGTCTAGCCATCGCGGCACGATCCTCCTGTCCCTCACACGCATGAGTCCCGAGCGCCTCACGGATCAGGGTGAGGGTCTCATGCTCGACAGAGCGGCCGTTCAGGCGTGCGAGGTTCGAGATCTGCACGATCGTCTCGTCCTCGACATCCTTGATCAGCAACTCACCCATTGCGTCCTCCTAGAGATTTAATACACCCGCGCCTTCGGCTCGATGTACTGGATCTCGTTCGACATCGTGTAGGCATGCACTGGCCGGTAATCGATGCTCACGGCCTGCGAGCTCTGGTCGAGCCAAGACAGGGTGTGCTTCATCCAGGTCTTGTCGTTGCGATCCGGAAAATCCTCGCGGGCGTGCGCGCCGCGCGACTCCTGACGGTTGGCCGCCGATTCCATGGTGACGACCGCCTGACCGATCAGGTTGTCGAACTCCAGGGTCTCCAGGAGGTCGGTGTTCCACACGAGCGAGCGGTCGGTGATGCGGATGTCGGCCGTGGCCGACCAGACCTTGTGGATCAGGCCCTTGCCCTCCTCCAGCACCTCGCCGGTGCGGAACACGGCGCAGTTGTTCTGCATCGTCTTCTGCATCTCCAGGCGCAGATCCGCCGTCGGCGTCGCACCGTTCGCGTAGCGGAAGCGGTCGAGGCGGGAGAGCGCCTTGTCGGCCGAATCCTTGGCGAGCTCCATCGGGCGCCCGTCCGGCTCGACGATCTCGGCGCAGCGCTGGCCCGCCGCGCGGCCGAACACCACGAGGTCGATGAGCGAGTTCGAGCCCAGGCGGTTGGCCCCGTGCACCGAGACGCAGGCCGCCTCGCCGATCGCCATCAGGCCGGGCACGACGGTGTCGGGGTTGCCGTTCTTCAGCGTCAGCACCTCACCGTGGTAGTTCGTCGGGATGCCGCCCATGTTGTAGTGCACCGTCGGGATGACCGGGATCGGCTCCCGCGTGACGTCGACGCCCGCGAAGATCTTGGCCGATTCCGAGATGCCGGGCAGGCGCTCGTGCAGGATCTTCGGGTCGAGGTGGTCGAGGTGCAGGAAGATGTGGTCCTTGTTCCGGCCGACGCCGCGCCCGTCGCGGATCTCCATGGTCATCGAGCGCGAGACCACGTCGCGGGACGCGAGGTCCTTGGCCGAGGGCGCGTAGCGCTCCATGAAGCGCTCGCCTTCCGAGTTCGTCAGGTAGCCGCCCTCCCCGCGCGAGCCCTCGGTGATCAGGCAGCCGGCGCCGTAGATGCCGGTGGGGTGGAACTGCACGAACTCCATGTCCTGCAGCGGCAGGCCGGCGCGGAGCACCATGGCGTTGCCGTCGCCGGTGCAGGTGTGGGCGGAGGTGGCCGAGAAGTAGGCGCGGCCGTAGCCGCCGGTGGCGAGCACCACCATCTGCGCGCGGAAGCGGTGCATCTCGCCGGTGGCCTGGTCCATGGCGATGACGCCGCGGCAGCGGCCCTCCTCGTCCATGATCAGGTCGAGGGCGAAGTACTCGATGAAGAAGTTGGTCTGGTGCTTGACCGCCTGCCCGTAGAGGGTGTGGAGCATCGCGTGCCCGGTGCGGTCGGCGGCCGCGCACGTGCGCTGCGCGGTGCCCTTGCCGTAATCCGTGGTCATACCGCCGAACGGGCGCTGGTAGATCTTGCCCTCCTCCGTGCGGGAGAACGGCACGCCCCAGTGCTCCAGCTCGTACACGGCGGCCGGCGCGTTGCGCACGAGGTACTCGATCGAGTCCTGGTCGCCGAGCCAGTCCGAGCCCTTCACGGTGTCGTACATGTGCCAGCGCCAGTCGTCCGGCCCCATGTTGCCGA
>NZ_CAXTBY010000217.1:0-2828 GCF_964242245.1 uncultured Methylobacterium sp.
TACATAAGGAGTTAGAGCATCTTCCGTGATCCGAAGATCATGGAAAATGCTCTAGGCCAAGTCTTCACCGCGTCCGATGTTCGGCCTCGAATGCGTGCCGACCTCGGCTCGCGGTCGGCAAGGCGGTTGACATCCCTGCGCACCCGCGCTAGCAGCCCGGTCTTCGTCGACACGTCCGCTGGTCCGAGGTGCCCTTCAAGGGGTGCCGCGGGCCGCTCTGTCGTTGACGGGCGCGCAGGGGCCGGCCTCCACCGGACGCGTGCTGCAAACAGCCCCGATTGTGGGGCGCTTCATGGAGCATGACCTTGGCCCGCATCGCAGGCGTCAACATCCCGACCAACAAGCGCGTCGTCATCGCGCTTCAGTACATCCACGGCATCGGCGCGAAGAAGGCCGGAGAGATCACGGAGAAGGTCGGCATCCCGGCCGAGCGCCGCGTGAACCAGCTCACCGACGCCGAGGTGCTCCAGATCCGCGAGACCATCGACCGCGACTACATGGTCGAGGGCGACCTGCGCCGCGACGTTTCGATGAACATCAAGCGCCTGATGGACCTTGGCTGCTACCGCGGCCTGCGCCACCGCCGCAACCTTCCCGTCCGCGGCCAGCGCACGCACACCAACGCGCGCACCCGCAAAGGCAAGTCCAAGCCGATCGCCGGCAAGAAGAAGTAGTTTTTCGCGATCGGAAGGCCCTGCTTCGGCCCGGCCTTCCTGAGCGTGGCGCCGGGTGTTCCGCTTCGGCGGCAGGCGTGGAGCGCCCGCCCTCCACGGACGCACCCGACGAAATCCGAGAAGAATCCCGAGCACCTGGAATTACGGGTGCGCTTGAAGGACAGGTAGCAAGAGAATGGCCAAGGAACCGACCCGCGTCCGCCGGCGCGAACGCAAGAACATCGTCTCGGGCGTGGCGCACGTCGCCGCTTCGTTCAACAACACGATGATCACGATCACCGACGCGCAGGGCAACACGATCTCGTGGTCCTCGTCGGGCGCGATGGGCTTCAAGGGCTCGCGCAAGTCCACGCCCTACGCCGCCCAGGTCGCCGCCGAGGACGCGGCCCGCAAGGCCGCCGAGCACGGCATGCGCACGCTGGAGGTCGAGGTGTCGGGTCCGGGTTCGGGCCGGGAATCGGCGCTCCGCGCCCTCCAGGCCGCGGGCTTCACCGTGACCTCCATCCGCGACGTGACCTCGATCCCGCACAACGGCTGCCGGCCGCGCAAGCGTCGTCGCGTTTGAGCGGGACGAAGACGGACGTGGCGGACGCTGCGATGCATCCCGCGATCCTGCGCTGGAACCTCGGCGACCTCGCGGTCACCGTGCTCAACGATGGCTGGTTCCAGGGCTCCCTCGACCTCGTCACGGGCATCCCGCGGGCGGAAGGCGGCAAGCTCCAGCGCGCGGGTTTCCGCACGGAGGCGCCGCGGGTGACGCTGAACGCGTTCCTGATCACCGGGGCGGGCCGCAAGCCCGTGCTGATCGACACGGGCTACGGCAGGCTCGGTCCGCCGACCATGGGTCGCGTGCCCGCGGCCCTGGCGGCGGCGGGCGTGAAGCCGGAGGCGATCGAGACGGTCCTCGTCTCCCACCTGCATCCCGACCACGTGGGCGGCCTGACGCTGGACGGCGCTGCGGCCTACCCGAACGCCGAGATCGTGCTGCACGCCGACGAGGCGCGACACTGGCTCTCCGACGCGGCGCTGACGCAGGCTCCGGAGCAGGCCAAGTCCTACTTTGAGAACGCCCGCAGGGCGGTGGCGCCCTATGCCGGACGGGTGCGCGAGCACACGGGCGGCGAGGTTCTGCCGGGCATCACGGCGGTGCCGCTGCCCGGCCACACGCCCGGCCATTGCGGCTTCCGGATCGTGTCGGGGGAACACGCGCTGCTCATGTGGACGGACATCGTCCACCTGCCGGCGATCCAGTTCGCGCAGCCGGAGGCGGGCGTCGGCTTCGATGTCGACGGGGACGGAGCGCGGGCGACGCGCAAGCGCATCCTCGATGAGATCGCGGGCGATGGCACGCGCATCGCGGGCTCGCACCTGGAATTTCCGGGCGTCGGCTTCGTGGCGCGGGAGGGGGCCGGATACCGCTTCGTGCCGGAACTCTGGGTCGGCAGCGAGTAGGCGCGAGAACGCATTCAGGGACCGGACGGCGCTCGGGGACGAAGCCGGCCGGCCGAAGCGCGGACCGGTCACGGGCTCGCGCGACAGGAGAGGTAGGATCGTGGTCATTCAGAAGAACTGGCAAGAGCTGATCAAGCCGAACAAGCTGCAGGTGTCGACCGGCGATGATCCGAAGCGGGTCGCGACGGTGGTGGCCGAGCCGCTGGAGCGCGGCTTCGGCACGACGCTGGGCAACAGCTTGCGCCGGGTGCTGCTGTCCTCGCTCCAGGGCGCGGCCGTGACCTCGGTGCAGATCGACGGCGTGCTGCACGAGTTCTCCTCGATCCCGGGCGTGCGCGAGGACGTCACCGACATCGTCCTCAACATCAAGACCATCGCCATCCGCTCGCAGACGGATACGCCCAAGCGCATGACCCTGCGCAAGACCGGCCCCGGCCTCGTCACGGCGGGCGACATCGGCACGGTCGGCGACATCCAGATCCTCAACCCCGATCTCGTGATCTGCACGCTCGACGACGGCGCCGAGATCCGGATGGAGTTCACGGTCGCAACCGGCAAGGGCTACGTGCCGGCCGAGCGCAACCGGCCCGAGGACGCGCCGATCGGCCTGATCCCGGTGGACGCCCTGTTCTCGCCGGTGACCAAGGTCAGCTACCGCATCGAGACCACCCGCGAGGGCCAGGACCTCGACAAGGACAAGCT
>NZ_CAXTBY010000218.1:0-2827 GCF_964242245.1 uncultured Methylobacterium sp.
GTCTACGCGGCGGGCGAGGCGCCGATCGAGGGCATCGACCGCGACGGCCTCGTCGCCGGCCTGCGCTCCCGCGGCCATCGTGACGCGCAAGCCCTGGAGCGTCCGGAAGACCTCGCCGGGATCATTGCCGCGCATGCCAAGCCCGGCGACTACGTGGTGTGTCTCGGCGCCGGCAACATCACGCAATGGGCCTACGCGCTGCCGGGGGAGCTGGCGGCGCTGCAGGGGTGAGCATCGGACGTTGCCGCCTCAGGCAGCCTCGGGAACGATGTCCTCGGTGTCGATCCCGAGGGCACGTGCCAGACGTTCGTAGAGCGCAGGATCCGCGATGTCCTCGCCCCGCTCGATCGCCGCCACCGCTGCTTCCGGCACGCCGCAATCCTGCGCGAGCGCGTCGATGGCGATGCCTCGGCGGGTCCGCCAGAAGGCGAGGGGGCTCGGCGCGGCGCGCAACGTGTCGAGGTCGGCTTCGGTCAGAAGTTCTTCCGCGCCCGACTGCAGCTTCTCCTGCGACGCCTCGATGATGCGCTCGTCGAGGGCATCCTCCGCCAGTTCACGCAGGCGCTCGAATTCGGCTTCGGGCAGGATCACGATCGCCTCCCCGGAGGGGGTTCGGGTTCGCACGATGGTCACGGTCGCCCTCCTGAGCAGGGTCCGGAAAAGTGCCCCGCGGTTTTCCGAAAAGAACCTGCGACAAAACAAAACGCTAAGCGGACGAAGCGTTGGCCTGCCAACGCAAGTCTGCTTAGCCGTAGATCGAGCCGCGAGGTCCGACCGCGTGGACAATGACCCGATCCGCCTCGATCGTGAAGACCGCGCGCCAGTCGCCGACGCGCAGGCGGCAGCGGTCTCCGTCCCCCTTCAGCGCCTTCACGTTGTTGGCGAGCGCGGCAGGATCGGCCGCGAGAACCCGGAGCTTTTCGCGGATCAGCGATTCGGTGTTGCGCGGCAATCGGCTGAGGCTGCGCGCCGCAGCGCGGGTGAACACGACGTCTCTACTCGAGACAGCCACCTCCGCGAGGCGTGCGCGCCGGCTTGGCGCCCGTGGAGCATCGGCTTAGTCACGATAGCATGACCGTCTTCCCCGACATCACGGCCGCCCTCCGCGCCGCCGCGCCCAACCTCCGCGGGCGGCTCCTGGCGAACCCGTCGCTCGCCGACCTGACGTGGTTCCGCGTCGGCGGACCGGCGCAGGTGCTGTTCACCCCGGCCGACGAGGCGGACCTCGCGCACCTCCTCGCCGGCCTCGATCCAAAAATCCCGGTCACGGTGATCGGGCTGGGCTCGAACCTGATCGTGCGCGACGGCGGCATCCCCGGGGTGACGGTCCGGCTTGGCGGCAAGGCCTTCGGCTCGGTCGCGGTCGACGGCGACACCCTGCGTGCCGGCACCGCGGTCCCCGACCTGCGGCTTGCCAAGGCCGCCGCCGACGCCGCTCTGGACGGGCTCGCCTTCTTCCGCGGCATCCCCGGCTCGGTCGGCGGCGCGCTGCGCATGAACGCCGGGGCGCACGGCGGCGAGACCACCGACGTGCTGGTCGAGGCGCGCGGCATCGACCGGGCGGGCAACCTGCGCAGCTTCACCCACGCCGAGATGGGCTTCACCTACCGCCACGCGACGGCGCCCGACGACGTGATCTTCACGGGCGCCCTGTTCCGCGGGCGCCCGGGCGATCGCGAGGCGATCGAGGCGGAGATGGCGCGGGTGACGGCGGCGCGCGAGGCGGCCCAGCCGATCCGCGAACGCACCGGCGGCTCGACCTTCAAGAACCCCGAAGGCGGCAAGGCGTGGCAGCTCATCGACGCGGCCGGTTGCCGCGGCCTCACGCTCGGCGGCGCGCAGGTCTCCGAGATGCACTGCAACTTCCTGATCAACCGCGACGGGGCGACGGCTGCCGACATCGAGGGATTGGGCGAAGAGGTCCGCCGGCGCGTGCGCGAGGCGAGCGGCGTCGAGCTGCATTGGGAGATCAAGCGGATCGGTGTACCTGCTACACATACATCGGCGTGAGTTCCACAATGGCGCGAAAAAACACCCACTATTGCCGCAACTGAATAAGTATTTCGCGGCTGCGGCAGACGCCCTGAAGGCACGGGGTGGCTCTGCAACGATCGAGGAGATGGAGGAGGACGTCGCCGACAGACTTAAACTGTCGGACGAAGCTAGAGCGATCCCGCATGGAGATACCGGTCGAACACACTTCCAATACCAGTTGGCTTGGGTTCGGACCTATCTGAAATGGGACGGAGCCGCCGATAATAGTGGGTGCGGCGTCTGTCATCTAACTCCGCGCGGCCAAACGATGAGCCACGCCGATCTCGATGCACTTTGGAAACGGGTCGTCACGAAGCAAAGGGCACGGCGCAAACGAAAGGACGGCGAGTCCTTGAACGAAGACGAAGAGCTCGCCGCATCCGAGGAGATTATCGAGCGTTCTTGGAAGGAACAGTTGCTTGACATTCTTCTTGCAATGGATCCTAGCGCTTTCGAACGTCTTTGTCAGCGGTTGCTGCGGGAGTCGGGCTTCGTAAAGGTCGAGATAACCGGCCGATCCGGTGACGGCGGAATTGATGGAGTGGGCGTGCTCCGTTTAAATTTACTGTCGTTTCATGTTCTTTTCCAGTGCAAGAAATGGAAGAATTCCATCGGAGCACCGATCGTGCGCGACTTCCGGGGAGCAATGGTGGGTCGAGCAGACAAAGGGCTGATCCTAACAACCAGCAATTTCACTGCCGATGCCCGGCGGGAGGCGACGCGGGACGGCGCGCCTGCTATCGATCTGGTCGATGGCGACGCGCTTTGCGAACTCCTCAAAGCAACAAAGATC
>NZ_CAXTBY010000219.1:0-2823 GCF_964242245.1 uncultured Methylobacterium sp.
CCCCTATGGGAGAGAGAAACCGCGCATCATTTGAACGCGCCGCGCGATGTGTGAATCCAGTAGCGCAGAGGGGGAAAGGGAGAGCGCGCAACCGATCAACCGAAAACCGTATTACGCGCCGCCGGACACGACGAGCGTCTCGCCGGTCACCCACTTCGCATCGTCCGAGGCCAGGAACACGGCGACGGGTGCTATGTCGTTCGGCTGGCCGGTCCGGCCGAGCGGCGTTGCCCTGACGATCTCCGCCTCGAAGGCGCTGCCGATGAATCCGGCCGTCTGGGTGCCTTCCGTCTCCACGATCCCGGGATTGACCGCGTTCACGCGGACCTTGCGCGGGCCGAGCTCCTTGGCGAGCACGCGGGTGATCGCGTCGACGGAGGCCTTGGTCGCCGTGTAGATCGCGCTGCCCGGCGGGTTGAGACGCGTCACCGCCGAGCTGACGTTGATCACGCTGCCGCCGTTCGGGCCGAAGCGCTTGGCGGCTTCCCGCGTGACGAGGAGCAGGCCAAGCACGTTGATGTCGAACTGCCGGTGGAATTCCTCCGGCGAGACCTCGTCGAGGGGCGTGAAGCGGTAGACCCCGGCATTGTTCACCAGGATGTCGACCGGGCCGAGGGCCTGCGTCGCCTCGGCGAACAGGCGCTCGACATCGGATTCCGTCGCGACGCTTGCCTGGATGGCGACCGCTTGGCCGCCGCCACCCTTGATCGCCGCGACGACCGTGTCGGCGCCCTCCCGGCTGCTGTCGTAGTTCACCGCGACCTTCGCGCCGGCCTCTGCCAGCGCCCGCGCGATCTCGGCACCGATGCCCTTCGACGCGCCGGTGACGACGGCGACCTTGCCCGTGAGCTTGCCCATGGAAACCTCCGAAGCGTCGGGTCGACGCTTAGACGATCATCTAATTGTTGACGGCACGACCTTTCAAGCCCGGGGCATCAGGCTCTCGGCGAGTCGCTTCATGTAGGCCTCGACCGTCGCGCGCCGAAACCCGAGCTCCGCGAACCGGCCGTGGCGCACGACCGTGATCAGGCCCGCGGTTTCGAGCGCCTTGATGTGGTGGGAGATGGTGGCCGCGCTCACGGCCCCGGCCGCCTGCAGGCCGCAGCAGGGAAGCGGGTCCGCCGCCGCCGCGATCTCGCTGAGGATGCCGTAGCGCCGCGGGTCTGCCAGCGCCTTGGCGATTGCCGCGAATTGCCGGTCGTCCATCGCCTCTTACCCTGCCGGATCGCGGCCGTTTCACATCGGGCCGTCGGCCTCACGACCGGTGCCATTCGGCACAACCCGGTCCGGTTCCCAGAATCGGGCATCCCCGCTGCCTCGCGGCGCGTGACCACCGTGCTATAGGCGCGACCCGCACGAACGTTTTTGTGGGACCCTATCCCGGAGCGCCCCAGGCCACGATGCCGCCGATCATCACCATCGCCAACCTGTCGAAGACCTACGCCTCGGGTCTCTCGGCGCTGAAGGCCGTGGACCTCACCATCGAGCGCGGCGAGATCTTCGCGCTGCTCGGGCCGAACGGCGCGGGCAAGTCGACGCTCATCAACATCGTCTGCGGCATCGTCACCCCGAGCACCGGCACGGTGACCGTCGACGGCCACGACATCGCCGCGGACTATCGCGGTGCCCGCCGGGCCATCGGCCTCGTCCCGCAGGAGTTGACCACCGACGCCTTCGAGAGCGTGTGGAACACGGTGAGCTTCACCCGCGGCCTGTTCGGGCTGAGGAAGGACCCGGGCCACATCGAGCGCGTGCTGCGCGACCTCTCGCTCTGGGAGAAGCGCGACGCCCGCCTGATGACGCTGTCGGGCGGGATGAAGCGCCGGGTGCTGATCGCCAAGGCCCTCAGCCACGAGCCCAAGGTCCTGTTCCTCGACGAGCCCTCGGCGGGCGTCGACGTGGAGCTGCGCCAGGACATGTGGCGGCTGGTGCGGCGCCTGCGCGACCAGGGCGTCACCGTGATCCTCACGACGCACTACATCGAGGAGGCCGAGGAGATGGCCGACCGGATCGGCGTGATCCGGGGCGGCGCGATCATCCTCGTGGAGGACAAGGCCGAGCTGATGCGCAAGCTCGGCCGGAAGCAACTCACCCTCCAGCTTCAGGCGCCGCTGGCCGCGCTGCCGCCGTCGCTGCCGGATCGCGGCCTCGAACTCGCCGCCGGGGGCCGGGAACTGGTCTACACCTACGACGCCAAGGCCGAGCACACCGGCATCACCGGCCTGCTCGCCGCGCTCGCCGCGGCCGGGATCGGCTTCACCGACCTGCGGACCGACCAGTCCTCGCTGGAGGACATCTTCGTGGATCTCGTCCGGGAGCGCGCATGAACTGGCCCGCCGTTGGCGCGATCTACCGCTTCGAGATGAGCCGTTTCTGGCGCACGGGGCTGCAGAGCATCCTCGCGCCCGTGATCTCGACCGCGCTCTACTTCGTCGTCTTCGGCGCGGCGATCGGCGCGCGCATGAGCCTCGTCGACGGCGTGCCCTACGGCCTGTTCATCGTGCCGGGGCTGATCATGCTCTCGCTCCTGACGCAGAGCATCAGCAACGCCTCGTTCGGCATCTACTTCCCGCGGTTCGCCGGCACGATCTACGAGATCCTGTCCGCGCCGATCTCGCCCGTCGAGGTGGTGCTCGGCTTCGTGGGAGCCGCCGCCTCGAAGTCGATCGTGATCGGCCTGATCATCTTAGGCACCGCGGCGCTGTTCGTACCGCTGCGGATCGAGCACCCGGCCTGGATGCTGGCCTTCCTCGTGCTGACGGCGGTGACCTTCAGCCTGTTCGGCTTCGTCATCGGCCTGTGGGCCGACGGCTTCGAGAAGCT
>NZ_CAXTBY010000220.1:0-2793 GCF_964242245.1 uncultured Methylobacterium sp.
CCAAGCCGGGCCTGCCCGACTTGGGCACCGCCGACTTGGGCACCAAAGATCGGATCTCGGGTAGACCCGAGGTCCGTGGTCGGCAAAGCCCTCGCCCCGCAGGCGGGGCGAGGGGATGCGCGGGAACCCGCGCACCAAGTGCCGAAATGTGTGAAGCCAATAGCTCTGCGAGGGAGGGCGGTCCTCGACGCGCGCGAGAGTCGGGAGAGGGGAGTGCGCTGTCCGGAACCGTCGCTCCCCTCACCCGACTTAGCTCGCGGGCCACCCTCTCCCGCAGGGGGGAGAGGGAAGGGCTGGATCGGAATACTTTCCGCTTCGCGTCATCATCACGAGGCAGTGGTTTGATTGGACGGACCCGAACGGCTACCCGCGAAAACCATGCTGCGCCTCGCCCTCTACCAGCCCGACATCCCGCAGAACGCCGGCACGCTGCTGCGCATGGCGGCCTGCCTCGGGGTGGCGGTCGAGATCATCGAGCCGGCGGGCTTCGACGTGTCCGACCGGCACCTGCGCCGGGCGGGACTGGACTACCTCGACCACGTCGCGATCACCCGGCACCGCTCCTGGGCCGCCTTCTGCGAATGGCGCGAGCGGGAGACCATCCGCCTCGTGCTGGCGACCACCGCCGCCGCCCTGCCCTACACCGACTTCGCGTTTTCCGACGGCGACTGCGTGCTGATGGGGCGCGAATCGGCCGGCGTGCCGGACCACGTCCACGCGGCCGCGGACGCGCGGGTGGTGGTGCCGATCCGGGCGGGCCTGCGCTCGCTCAACGTCGCGGTCGCGGCGGCGATGATTCTGGGCGAGGCGATCCGGCAGGTCGGCCCGCACGAATTGACGGCATCCGATCGGGATGGGACATCGGCCCCATGACGATGCCGGATCAGACGCCCGCCCCCGCCCTGCCCGAGGCCGACATCGCGGCGCTGAAGGCCGAGGCGACGGCGTGGTTCACGACGCTGCGCGACCGGATCGTCTCCGCCCTCGAAACCATCGAGGCGGAGGCCACGGGCCCCTTCCACCCCGACGCGCCCTCGGCCCCGCAGACCTTCGTCAAGACGCCGTGGGAGCGGACCGACCACACCGGGCAGCCCGGCGGCGGCGGCACCATGGCGATGCTGCACGGGCGGGTGTTCGAGAAGGCCGGCGTCCACGTCTCGGCGGTGCACGGGGAGTTCGCGCCCGAGTTCCGTGCGCAGATGCCGGGGGCGGCCGAGGACCCGCGCTTCTTCGCCACCGGCATCTCGTTGATCGCCCATCCCTGGAATCCCAATGTTCCGACGGTGCACATGAACACTCGGTTCGTCGTGACCACGAAGACGTGGTTCGGCGGGGGCGCCGACCTGACGCCGGTGCTCGACCGCAGGCGGACCCAGGACGACCCGGACACGCAGCACTTCCACGCCTGCCTGAAGGCGGCCTGCGACGCCCACGCGCCGGCCGCGGACCATGCCCGCTACAAGGCCTGGTGCGAGGAATATTTTCACGTGAAACATCGCAATGAGCCGCGCGGCGTCGGCGGGATCTTTTACGATTACCACTGGACGGGCGACCGCCAAGCCGACCTCGCCTTCACCCGCGACGTCGGGGGCGCCTTCCTCGACGCCTACCCCGAGATCGTCCGCCGCAACGTCGGCACGGCCTGGACCGAGGCCGATAGGCTGGAGCAGCAGGTGCGGCGGGGCCGCTACGTCGAGTTCAACCTGCTCTACGACCGCGGCACGATCTTCGGCCTCAAGACCGGCGGCAACGTCGCCTCGATCCTGTCGTCGCTCCCGCCGACCGTGCGCTGGCCGTGAGCGATGTACCGAAGAGCTTCGCGCCGCAGCAGGACGCGGCGCTCAAAAGCATCGCGGCGTGGCGCAAGGCCAAGGACGCCCCCCAGGTGTTCCGCCTGTTCGGCTATGCCGGCACCGGCAAGACCACGCTGGCCCGCCGCATCGCCGACGACGTCGAGGGCTCCGTGGTGTTCGGCGCCTTCACCGGCAAGGCGGCCTCGGTGATGCGAAGCAAGGGCTGCCACGACGCCGCGACGATCCACTCCCTGATCTACCGCACCAAGGAGACGGAGGAAGGCGGCCCGGCCTTCACCCTGAACCGGGCGGGGCCTGCGGCCAAGGCCGACCTCATCGTCGTCGACGAGTGCTCGATGGTCGATGCGGATCTCGGCCACGACCTCCTGTCGTTCGACAAGCCGGTTCTGGTGCTCGGCGACCCGGCGCAGTTGCCGCCGGTGCGCGGCGGCGGCTTCTTCACCGAGGCCGAGCCCGACGTGATGCTCACCGACGTCCACCGGCAGGCCAAGGACGACCCGATCGTCCGCATGGCGATGACCGTGCGCGAGGGCGGGCGCCTGGAACTCGGCGAATACGGGGCCAGCCGCGTGGTCTCGCGCCGCGCCATCGACCCGGCCCAGGTGCTCGACTGCGACCAGGTGCTGGTGGGCCTCAACAAGACCCGCCGGCTCTACAACGGGCGCCTGCGGGAGCTTGCCGGCCACGTCGACCCGATGCCGGCGGTGGGCGAGAAGCTGGTGTGCCTGAGAAACGACCGCACCAAGGGCCTGCTCAACGGCTCGACCTGGACGGTGCAGGCCCAGCGTGCCCCTCCCCGCCCCGACACGATCCGCCTCGACGTGGTGCCGGAGGACGATCCGGGCCTTCGCAAGCGGGCGATCGACATCAAAGTTTTACGCGCCGTGATCTCGGGGTCGGAGGAGGAGATCCCGGCGTTCCTGCGCCGGGAGACCGACGAGTTCACCTACGGCTACGCGCTCACCGTCCACAAGGCGCA
>NZ_CAXTBY010000221.1:0-2738 GCF_964242245.1 uncultured Methylobacterium sp.
CGGGGACAGGCAGCCCGCCAAGCCCGCCGATCGGCCTGAACGACGCCGCCTCCGCCGAGGTGGAAGCCCCGGAACGGGATTCCGCAGGCTTGGCAGCGGAACCGGAGGCGACGCAGCCGAGCGCGGCCTCCGCCCGTCACCGAGGGCGATCCGGGGCCGCGGCGGGCGAACCCGCGTCCGTCCCGGCGGAGCGCCGACGCTCGGCGCCCTGCCGGGCGCGGCCGAGCCTATGGGACACTTATGAAATCCCGCCGCGATCTCCATTGCTCCCTTATGATCCCGACGCTTAGTCAGATTGGTCATGGCTGCTCGACAAGCAGCGGTCCTGATCCAGGTCAGGACTGAGCGGCCCGTCGCGACGGGTCCGATCGGCGGAGGCACGATCATGAGGGCGCTCGACGGCTCACGGACCGATCCCATCTTGCAAGGCGCGCGTGCGCGCAGCCTCGGGCGACCGAAGGAAGCCTGTCCGTATGCGCGCGCGTCCGAGGAACGCACGGCCTGGATCGAGGGATACGACGGCATGCCCCGCGATCCGGCGCCGACGCGGCGTCCGAGGCGTCACGGCGCATCCCTCGGACAGGACAGCTAGGACGCGTCTTGACGACGCCGATGCACCGTCGTCGCAGCTCATACGGCTCTCGATCCACCGCTTCTCCGCGGTGACGGCAGGTCTCATCGTGGCGACGGACCCCGCGCAACGCGCGTGAGCATGGGTGCCGTCGGCATCGGGCGCCCGGAGCTGCGTCGCTGTTCTTGCGCGGACGCTGCGGCCCCGCCGCCTGCCGCCATCGGCTCGAAACGGCTCCAACCTTCCACGGGGCGGGATACCAGACCATGCCGCAGAACAAGGGACCCTGGGGCGCCCCCACGCCGCCGACGTTCGGGCCGCCGCTGCCGCCCGCGCTCGTCCGCCGCCTCAGCATCGGCGGACCGCTGGTGATCGCGGCCGCCATACTCGTGCTCGGCAGCGTCTACGTCGTTCAGCCGACGGAGATGGCGGGCGTGCGGCGGCTCGGGACCGTGGTGACGGACAGGCCGATCGGACCGGGCCTGCACGCCAAGTTCCCGCTCGTCGACGTCGTCGACACGATCCAGACCAGCCTCGACACCTTCAGGCTGAACAACCTGACCGTCTACACCATCGACAACCAAGCGGTGACCGTCAGCCTCGGGATTTCCTACCGCATTCCCGCGAGCGCCGTCCTGAAGCTGCTCTACGGCGTCGGACGGAGCGGCAACGTCGACATCACCGAGAACATCCGGCCCGTCCTCGCGGACCGGGTGCTGCGGGTCTTCGCGACCCAGAACACCGTCGGCATCTCCGCCAACCGCGAGCAGATCGCGGCTCAGATCACCCGGAACGTCGCAGAAGCTCTGAGGAGCATCTTCGGCATCGAGATCGACGACCTGCAGCTCAGCAGCATCACGTACAGCGCGAGCTTCCAGGCCTCGGTCGAGGCTGCGGTGCAGGCCAAGAACGACGCCATCCGGGCCGAGAACACGGTCGCCAAGGTCCGCTACGAGGGCGAGCAGGCGAAGGTCCAGGCCGCCGCACAGGCCGCGGTGCGGATCGCCCAGGCGAACGGTGAGGCCGAAGCCGCCGTGGCGCAGGCGCGGGCGCAGCGCGAGGCCTCGATCCTGCGGGCCGAGGGCGCCGCGCAGGCAACGACGCTGACCGGCGAGGCGGAGGCCAAGATCATCCAGCAGGTCGGTTCCGCGGTCGCGTCCAATCCCGGCGTCGTCGCCTACGAGACGGCGCATCGCTGGAACGGGACGATGCCGGCGACGATGCTGGGCGGCTCCAACCCGCTCACGCTGCTGAACCTGCCGGGCGCGGGCGAGACGCGCCCGAACGCGCCGCAATCCCCTTGACGCGCCTGCCGCGCAAACCGAGAGCGGTCTCGGCGGCGACGGAGGTGAGGGGCTTCACGTTCCATCCCAACCCGACCCGTGGCAGGACGCACTCCGTCATGGATGGGTTGCGAGCCGCGGTGCGCCCGGCCCGCGCACGGGTACGACCCTGCGATGGGGAACTCGGCAGGCGTGGATGGTCTTAAAAGGTGGCGGGCGCGCGAGCCCAGCGCATGCCTCCCGGCGGCAACGGCATCGTCGGGATGCCCCTGCGGTGGGCCGAGGTATCGCGCGCCTTCCGAATTTCGAACGGCTCATCACGCAGCACGGGGACAGCCGGTCCCGTTGCAACCACAGGAGCGATCATGGCGGACAAGAACTCGACGGTGGGTCATCAGCGGCTCCACGAGACGCAGAACGATACCAAATCCAACGCGAAGAAGGTTTCGACCGAGGCGCTGAATGCCCGGCTCTCGGACGGGATCGACCTCGCGCTCGCCGTCAAGCAGGCGCACTGGAACCTGAAGGGGCCGCAGTTCATCGGCATCCACCTGATGCTCGACGGGTTCCGCGACGAACTCGACGACTACAACGACAAGGTGGCCGAGCGGATCACGCAGCTCGGCGGAACGGCGCGCGGCACGGCTGCCGCGGTGGCCGCCGCCTCCCAGCTCACACCGTACCCCCTCGACGCCTACGCCGTCGCCGACCACCTCGCGGCGCTGATCGACCGCTACGCGGTCTACGCCAACGCGGTGCGCCAGAACATCGACGACACCGACGAGGCGGGCGATGCCGGGACGGCGGACCTCTTCACCGAGGTGTCGCGCGGCGTCGACAAGCAGCTCTGGTTCCTCGAAGCCCACGTCCAGGAGCCGACCGGC
>NZ_CAXTBY010000222.1:0-2616 GCF_964242245.1 uncultured Methylobacterium sp.
GCGGGCGGCACGCCGCCGGCCTCGATCGCCGCGCCTGCCGTCAGGCACAGGTCCTCGCGGAAGCGGGCCGCCACCACCTGCACGCCGACGGGACTGGTGCCGGAAAGTCCCGTCGCGACGGTGAGCGCGGGCACCCCCACCAGCGCCAGGCCGGACTGGAGGAGCTGCGCCTCCCACACCGCCGCGAGCGCCGCCTCGCCCGTCAGGTCGAGCCCGTCGGCGAAGGGCAGCTCGGCCGAGACCGGCACCAGCAGCACCGGGTACGCGTCGAGGAAGCGCTGCCAGTCGCGCACGAGCGTCGCGCGCCGGGTGAGCGCCGCGGCGATCGCGTCCGGCGCCAGCGCCTCGGCCCGCGGGCGGAAGGCGCGCATCAGGGCGAGCGCGCCCGGATCGCCCTCGCGCTCGGCCGCGGCGGCCAGCGTCGCGAACCCGTCGCCGAGCCAGAGCCGCACCTGAAGCTCGGCGGCCTCGCGGATCGGCGGCGTGTCGGCGATCTCCTCCACCTGCCAGCCCGCCGCTTCGAGCCGCCGGCCGGCATCGCGCAAAGCCGCCTCGACCGCGGGGACGATCGCGAGTCCGCCGGGGCGCAGGCACAGCGCCGCCCGGCGCGGCGCGGGCGGCCCTTCGAGGGGCGCGGGCACCCACCACGGGTCGCGCGGATCGCCCGCCGCCATCGCCGCGAGCCCGAGGCGCAGGTCCGCGATCGTGCGGGCGATCGGGCCGGACACCGCCATCAGTTGCGGGCCGATGCCGCGCTCCGGCCCCGACGCGTTCCAGGCCGGGACGCGGCCGAGGCTCGGGCGCAGCCCGTGGACGCCGCAGGCGTAGGCCGGATAGCGCACCGAGCCGGCGATGTCGGTGCCGTGCGCGAGCGCGCCGATGCCGGCCGCGACCGCGGCCGCCGCCCCGCCCGAGGAGCCGCCCGGCGTCAGGCCCGGATCGCGCGGGTTCCTCGTCGCGCCGTGCAGCCGGTTGTCGGTGAACCAGCGCAGCGAGAAGGCGGGCGTGTTGGTGCGCCCGAGGAGCACCGCGCCGGCCCGGCGGAGGTTTGCCACCACCGGGCTGTCGTGCGCCGCCACGAGGTCGCGCTGGAGCGTCACCCCGTTGGTGGTGGCGAACCCCGCCTGATCGGCGTTGACCTTGGTCGTCACCGGCACGCCGGCGAGCGGCCCCACGGCCTCGCCCCGCGCCAGCGCGGCGTCGATCGCGTCGGCCTGGGCCAGCACCGCGTCGGGCCGGTGCTCGACCACGGCGTTGATCCGCCCGTTGACGGCGTCGAGCCGCGCCAGCGCATCCCGCGCCACCTCGCGGGCGGAGACGGCGCGGGTGCGGATCGCGTCCGCGAGGTCGGTGGCGGGCAGGCGCCAGAGGTCCATGCTTCTGTCTCCGTTCGGGGCCGGCGGCTCGCAGGCGGCGGGCCTCACGCCGCGCTGTCCGCGATCAGCCGCCGCACGAAGGCGGCACAGGCGGCGAGCTCGGCCGTCTCCACGTACTCGTCGGCCCGGTGCGCCCGCGCGATCGAGCCGGGGCCGATCACGACGGATGGCACGCCGCCCAGCACCCGGAACAGCCCGCCCTCGGTGCCGAACGAGACCTTGGCGTGGCTGTTCCGGCCGGCCAGGCGCTTGGCCAGCGTCACGAGGTCGGAGTCCGGCTCGGTGTCGAGGCCGGGATAGGCGACCAGCTGCGCCACGTCGACGCCGCACGTCGCGTCCTTGCCCGCCATCTCGGCGGCCAGGGTCCCGGTGGCGAAGGTGATCGCCCGGGCAGCGAGCGCACCGGCGTCGTCCGCCGCGATCGCGCGAAACTCGAACTCGACGTGGGCCCGATCCGGCACGATGTTGAGCGCCGTGCCGCCGTGGACGATGCTGCTGAGACCCGTGGTGTGGGGCACGTCGTAGAGCGGGTCGCGGGCGCCGGAGGCCGCCAGTTCGTCGGCCAAGCACCGGACGTGGTCGATGAAGCGGGCGGCGTACTCGACGGCGTTGACGCCCGTGGGCGCGAGTGCTGAGTGGCAGCCCTTGCCACGGAAGGTGACGCGGGCGGCGTGCTTGCCTTTGTGGCCGGTGACGACCTCCATGCCGGTCGGCTCGCCGACGAAGCAGCCGAGCGGCGCCACGCCCATCGCCCGCATCCGCGCGATCAGCGGGCGCACGCCGAGGCACCCGACCTCCTCGTCGTAGGAGATGGCGAGGTGGAGCGGCCGCACGAGGGGCGCCGCCGCCATCTCGGGGAGAGCCGCGAGGCAGACGGCCAGAAACCCCTTCATGTCCGAGGTGCCGCGCCCGTAGAGCTTTCCGTCGACCTCGGCCAGCCGGAACGGATCGTGCGACCAGTCCTGGCCCCCCACCGGCACCACGTCGCTGTGGCCGGACAGGACGTAGCCCGGCACGTCTGACGGCCCGACGCTGATCCACAGCGCCGCCTTCTGCCCGGTGGCGTCCACCACCCGCTCGACCGCGGCCCCGTGACCGCGGCAGAACGCCTCGACCCAGTCGACCAGCGGGAGGTTCGAGCGCGCGCTCGTGGTGTCGAAGGCGACGAGCGTCGCGAGGATGTCGTGCGGGGTGTGCGGCGCGGGCGTCGGCATGCGGTCCTTCTCAAGCGGTGGTGCCG
>NZ_CAXTBY010000223.1:0-2576 GCF_964242245.1 uncultured Methylobacterium sp.
ACCGTCTTCATGGTGACGCACGACCTCGACAGCCTCTACACCGCCTGCGACCGCATCGCGGCGCTCGGCGACGGCCAGATCATCGCGGCCGGGACGATCGCGGAGATGCTGGAGCACGACCACCCGTGGCTGCGCGCCTACTTCCACGGCAAGCGCGCCCGCGCGATTGTTCCGGGAGCGCACGCCCATGCGTGAACGCCGCCAGGGTTCCACGATGCCGGGACGTGCGCCCGCGCACCGCACGATGGTCCAAGCGTGGCGGAAGGCCTGACCGGATGGAGACCCGCGCGAACTTCGCCCTGATCGGCGCCTTCACCCTCGGGGTCATCCTGGTCGGCTTCGGCTTCGTGCTGTGGCTGTCCGGCGGGTCGGCGCGCCAAGTCAGCCAGGGCGTGCGCGTCGTGTTCTCGGGCAGCGTCGGCGGGCTGTCGCGCGGTTCCAGCGTGACCTTCAACGGCATCAAGGTCGGCGAGGTGACCGACGTCCACCTGCTGCCTCAGGACCCGCGCCGGGTCATCGCCGAGATCAAGGTCGCCCCGTCGACGCCGCTGCGCGCCGACACCCGCGCCCGCCTCGACTCGGCGATGCTCACCGGCGTGTCGGTGATCGCGTTGAACGGCGGCAACGCGGATGCGCCGGCGCTCGCGCCCGGCGCCAACGGCGACCTGCCGACGATCTTCGCCGATTCCTCTGACATCCAGGACATGATGGCCGCCGCCCGCCAGATCGCGCAGCGGGCCGACGACGTGCTCCAGCGCCTCGACAGGATCGTCTCGGCCAACGAGGGCGCGATCAACCGGACGCTCGCCAACGTCGAGACCTTCTCGCGAACCTTGGCGGAGGCCGGTCCGGCCGTGTCGAGCCTCGTCAAGGCCGTGGACGGGGCCAAGCTCAACCGGGTGATCGACAACGCCGACCGCTTCTCGGCCGCACTCGCGACCGCGAGCCCCGACATCGAGGCGGGCCTGCACGACGCGCGGACGCTGGCTTCCAAGCTCAACGCCTCGGCCGACCGCATCGACGGCGTGCTGAAGGGGGCGCAGGGCTTCCTCGGCTCCGCGTCCGGCGAGGCCGGGACGAGCGCCTTCGCCGACATCAAGGAGGCGGCCTTGTCCGTGCGCGACGCCGGCCGGGCCTTCCGCACCTTGTCCGAGAACCTCGACAAGCGCACCGCCAACATCGCCACGAGCTTCAACCGCCTGAGCGGCACCGGCCGGCGCGAGGTCGAGGCCCTGTCGACGGACGGACAGCGCACGCTCGGCACCCTCAACCGGACGGTGCGCAACCTCGAGCGCGACCCGTCGCAGGTCATCTTCGGCGGCAAGCCGTCGTTGCCCGAATACAACGGTGGCCGCTGAACGCGTCGGCCGCCGGGCCGATGTGCCCCGGCGCACGGCACGCTTCACGCGGTTTCGTCATTTGAACGGCACAGCTTCATCCGTCCCCGTCCCGCCGGCGGAGGGCGCCCAGGTCCTGCGTATGATCCGCCCCACCCTCGCCCTCGCGGCGGCCCTCTTCGCCTCGGCGCTCGGCGGTTGCGGCGGCGGCGCGCCGCTGACCTTCGACCTGATGGCGCTGCCCGCCGCGGGGCGACCGGTCGCGGCGGCGCGCGCGATCGTGGTCGCCGAGCCCATCGGCATCCAGCCCTTCGAGGCCGACCGCATCATCGTGCGCGAGCCCGGCGGCGCCCTGTCCTTCCTCGGCGGCGGGCAGTGGGCCGACCGGCTGCCGCGGCTGATCCAGACCCGGATCATCCAGAGCCTGGAGAATGCCGGCCGGCTGCGCTCGGTCTCGCGTCCCGGCGACAAGATCGTGGCCGACTTCCAGCTCATCTCCGAGATCCGCGCCTTCGACATCGCGGCGGGCTCCGGCGAGGCGGTGGTCGACCTCTCCGCCAAGCTCATCGCCGACGGCACCGGCAAGGTCGCGGCGGCGCGGATCTTCACCGCCCGCGTGCCGGTGACGAAGGTCGACGCCGCCAACGGCGCGCGGGCGCTCGATCAGGCGCTCGGCACCGTGCTCGCCGACATGGTCGGCTGGGTGAACGCGGGCCGTTGAGTGTTCCGGCCCGCGGCACCGGCAGGAATCGAACGTCCTACTCCATCACCGCTGCCTTCATGATCACCACCATCGTCGCGCGGCCCGGCAACGCTCCGGTGCAGCGGACGGTGTGCGGGCGGTCGCAGCGGTAGCGCAGGGTCTCGCCCGCCCGCGCCCTCTGCACCACGCCGCCGACATCGACCTCGAAGCAGCCCTCGCTCACGGAGAGCGACTCCACCGAGCCGCGCTGGTGCGGGTCGGAATCGAGCACACCGCCCGGATCGGCCGAGACCTCGTACCATTGCAGCCACTCGATGGTCTTGAGCCAGCCGATGATGGCGAGCCGCACCCGGCCGTCCTCGGAGACGAGGATCGGCGTGTCGGCCCGCGAGGACTTCTCGATGAAGGGCTCCTCGTCGTTGGCGGCCAGCACCCGCTCGATCGAGACGTCGAGCGCCTGACTCAGGCGCCAGATCGTGGCCAGCGTCGGGTTGGTCTCGTTGCGCTCGATCTGGCTGATGATCGACTTGGCGACG
>NZ_CAXTBY010000224.1:0-2504 GCF_964242245.1 uncultured Methylobacterium sp.
CCCTCATCCTGTCCCTCTCCCGCTACGGGTGTGGGGACCTGCGCTCTTCCCGGATCGCGTGAAGCGATGTGCGCATCCGCAAGCCTCTGCGGGGCAGTGCGGCCCGCGAGCTACGTCGGGAGAGGGGAGCGCACTGTCCGGACCCGTGGCTCCCCTATCCCGACTCTCGCTCACGCGAGGGCCACCCTCCACCACAGAGAGGGGAGGGAGCGCACGCAGCCGAACCGATCAGCCTGGAAACCGTATCACAGGTCCTTCGGCAGCGTGCCGCGAGCCGCGCAGCGCCAGCGGGCGACGTGCAGGTCGGGATGCGCTTCCTGCCAGACCGCCAGCGCGCTCTGGGCGTGGCGCAGGCAGGCGAAGGGACTGGTCCCCTCGTAGGCCATCGGAATGCGGTCCTCGTGGCACTGGGCCGGCTGCGACAGCAGGCAGACGGAGAGCAGGATCAGCATCGGGCAGGTCTCCTCCTTGGCGGCGTCCCGGTCTTTCGGTCCGGGTTCCTCCGATCATAGGCCGGGCGCGCGGTCTGAACAGCCACCGCGGCGCCTCAGGCCGAGGCCCAGATCTCGCCCTTGGCGATCGTCGCGAGATCGCCGGAGTAGCGTCGCAGGGCGCCCGCCGCGAGGCCGGCGTGCCGGAGGCTCAACGGCCTGAGGGCGCGGGCGAGCAGCCGCAGGAAGACGAGGTCGTGGCGGCCGGTCTCGACGAAGGTCGGGGTCAGGCGGCCGTGGCTGCCGACGAGCAGGGTGCCGCGGCGCATGCCGTAGCCCGGATGGTCGCCGACGGAGACCGCGGCGATCGTGCCGGCGAGCATCCGCGATCCGGCGTAGTCGCCGGCCCGCTCCACCAGGATCAGCCCGCGCCGCATCCGGTCGCCGAGGTGGCGGCCGGCTGCGCCCTTGACGATCAGCGTCGCGCCGTCGAGGCCGGCCTTGGCGGCATAGACCGCGCCGCCGCAATGGTCCCCGGCATCGCCCGCGATGGTGATCGTGCCGCTGGTCGCGCCCGCACCCGCGAACGGGCCGGCATCACCCGACACCGTCAGCGTCCCGCCGGCCATCCCCTCGCCGAGGCGCTGGCCGACATCGCCCACGACGTGGATCGCGCCCTCCGCGAGCGCGGCGCCGACCCGGTCGAGCCGCGCGTGGCCGCCCTCGATCGTCAGGGTGTCCGAATGGTCGAGCGCCACGGAGAAGCAATCGCCGAGCACCAGTCCGCGCCGGGTCGTGCCGACGGGCAGCCTCTCGGCCTCGGCCTGCGACAGCCCGGACAGGGCCAGCGGCGCGATGTTCAGGAAATCGAGGCGCTCGGGCGGCGCCTGCCGAAGGGTGAGGACGCTCACGCGGTGGGCTCCTTCGCCGGGGGTCGCGCCAGCAGGTCGCGGAGGTAGTAGTGATGGCGGCCGAGGTTGCCCCCGTAATTGCCGGCCGTCACCGCCACGAGCCCGTGCCCGGCCCCGACCTCCGTCGCGGCGTGGAGGGCTGCGCGCATCGCATCCGACACGCCCTGCGAGGTCAGCGCGTCGATGACGATCTCCAGCACCACGCCGCATTCGGGCGGCAGGGCCGAGCCGACGCGCCCCTTGAGCGTCGGGCAGTAGGCGTCGTTGGTGGACGCCATCATGCCCTTGGTCCGCGCGCCGACCTTCGAGCCGGAGCGCACGATGCCGCCGGGGAAGGGCAGGATCGCGCCCGGGATCGCCCGAGCCGCCTCGACCGCGTGCTCGGCCACCGTCAGTGTATCCGCGTGCGTGCGGCCGAGGAACAAGAGGTTGCCGCCGCCGACGGCGTCGTCGACCGCGCGCACGAAATCCTCGCACAGGAACTCGCCGTCCATCACCGGGATGCGCCAGTAGCGCCGCATCCGCCCGGATTGGTCGGGCAGGCGCTTGGCGACACTGAACCCGTCGCCGAAGTAGCGGATCGCACCGCCGAGCTTGATCTTCGTCGGGCCCTCGACGCCGGCAAAACACGCCGTGCCGGGGCAGGTCAGGATGCACTGGCCGACGCGCTTGAGGAGCTGGTCCTTCAGCCCGTTCGGCTCGAAGCCGAACAGGAGGATGCGCACGCCCGGGCGGCCGTCCGGCGTCTCGTCCGGCGACAGCTCGGCGTCGATTCCCGCCTCGGCGCCGCAGCCGATCACCGAGGTGGCGAACCCCGTCATCGTGGTGGCCGCGATCATCGCCCACTTGGCGGTGTCGCTCGTGACGATGATGGCCGTGCCGGCGACATCGAACGCCTCGGCGAAGGTGTCCTCGACGCGGATGCCGTTGAGGGTGAGGTCGGTCATCTCAGGCATTGATCCGGCAACGGGAGAACCCTCCCCCCTCCGCGGGGGAGGGCGGCCCGCGCGCTAAGTCGGGAGAGGGGAGCGTCGCATCCGGCACTGTGGCTTCCCTCTCCCGACCCTCGTGTGAGCCGAGGCTCACCCTCCTCCGCAAAGGGGCTCGCAGATGCACCCATCTCTCGACGCGATCGGATGAAGCGTGAATCCCCTCGCCCCGC
>NZ_CAXTBY010000225.1:0-2475 GCF_964242245.1 uncultured Methylobacterium sp.
GCCTGGGCGCGCTCGCGCTGGGCGCGGTGGGCGTGCGCCGCCTGCGCCAGAGCAAACAGGTGGTTGCCTGATCCCAACCAGCGGCCCGGCCCGCTGCCATTGCTTCATCGAAACCCGTGCCGACGCCTCGCCGTCCGCACGGGTTTTTGCGTTGACTTCCCTCCCCGCCCCGGCGCATACAGAGCCACGTCCGTCCGGTTCCAGCGCCCTCGTCATGTCTTTCCCCGATTCCCCTGCTCCCGGCCAACGTCCACGGCGCGTGCTGCTCGTCGGGTGGGACGCCGCCGATTGGCAGGTGATCCATCCACTGCTCGACGCCGGGCGGATGCCGCATCTCCAACGGCTCGTCGAAGGCGGCACGATGGGTACTCTGCACTCGCTCCAGCCGATGCTCTCGCCCATCCTGTGGACGAGCATCGCCACGGGCAAACGCGCCTACGGGCATGGCGTCCACGGCTTTATCGAGCCGACGCCCGACCGCGCCGGGGTGCGCCCCGTCGGCACCCGCACCCGCACCTGCAAGGCGCTGTGGAACATCCTTTCCCAGAGCGGTCTGCGCTCGGTGGTCTGCGGCTGGCAGGCGAGCCATCCCGCCGAGGCGGTGCGCGGCGCGGCGGTTTCCAGCCGGTTCGCCCTGCCACCCGCCGGGGCGCGTCCCGACGACTGGCCGCCCGCCGAAAACGCCGTGCAGCCGCCCGCGCTCGCCGGGGAGTTGGCCGACCTGCGCCTGCATCCCGCCGAGATCGAAGGCGCGATGATCCAGGCGCTGGTCCCGCGCGCGGCGGAGTTGGACCAGTCCGACCCCGCCGTGCAACACCGGCTGAATTTCCTCCGCGAGAGACTGGCGGAACTCCTCGGCACGCACGCCGTCGCCACCGAACTGCTCGCCACGCAGGACTGGGATTTCGGCGCGGTTTACTACGAGTGCATCGACCAGGTCGGGCACGAGTTCATGCCCTTCCACCCGCCGCGTCTGCCGGAGATTTCCGAAACGGATTTCGGGTGGTACCGCGACGTGATGACCCACCTGTACCTGTTCCACGACCAGATGCTCGGGCGGCTGGTCGAACTGGCCGGGCCGGAAGCGCGCGTCCTGGTGGTGTCCGACCACGGCTTCGAGAGCGGCGCGCGCCGACCACGCGGCCCGGTGGAACCGGCGCAGTGGCACCGTGCGCAGGGGATTTTCGTGCTGCACGGTCCGGGGGTGCAGGCCGACGCGCGGGTGGAAGGCGCGACCCTGCTCGACATCGCGCCCACCGTGCTCGCGCTGCTCGGACTGCCCGCGGGCAACGACATGGAAGGCCGCGTGCTGGTCAGCGCGTTCGGCGATCCGCCACCGGCGATCCTGCCGCGCATCCCCTCCTGGGAACGGGTGCCGGGCGAAGACGGCCGCCCCGGTCCCGCCACCGGGGAGGAGGACCCCGCCGCCGCGCAGGCCGCGCTCCGTCAACTGGCGGAACTCGGCTACATCGACCCGCCCGGCGAGGATGCTCTCCGCGCCGTGGCCCGGGCCGAGGCGGAGGCCGACTTCAATCTCGCCGCCGCGTTCATCGAAGGCGGTCGGGCGAGTGAAGCCCGGCTCCTCTTGCTCCGCCTGACCGACCGTTACCCGGACGAAACGCGTTACTGGCGCTCCCTGGTGGCGGCGTGCTTCGCGGCGGGCGTCCCCACCGAAGCCGCGCCCGCTCTCGCCGCCCTGGAACGCCTGGAACCGGGCCGGGCGCAGACCGTCGTCCTGCGCGGATTGCTCGCGTGGGCGCGCGATGATCTCGCCGGTTGCCAGGCGGCCTGGGACGAAGCGGAACGCCTGGCCCCGGATGATCCCACGACCCAAACCTACCTCGGGCGGCTCTACCTGCGCCGCCGCCAGTGGGCCGACGCCGAGCGGGCTTTCGGGCGCGCCCTCGCCCTGGACCCGGAATCCGCCGAGGCGAACTACGGCCTGAGCGTGGCTCTCCCCCGGCAAGGCCGGGAGCGGGTGGAGCCGGGCATCGAGTACGCCCTGCGCGCCGTCGGGTTGCGGCACGAATTTCCCGAGGCGCATTTCCAGCTCGGCGCGCTGCTGTCACGCCTGGGTTGGTACGACCGCGCCGTGCAGGCCTTCGAGATCACGCTGCGGTTGCGGCCGGGATTCGTGGTTGCCCACCGTTATCTGGCGCGCATCTACAGCCACCTGGGCCGCCCCGACGCCGCCCGACGCCAGAAGGAAACGGTGGCGCACCTGTTGGAAACGCGTTTCCCCCAGCCAGCGGTGGACTGATCGGACCCGGCGAACGCCCGGCGCGGATCACGCGGCGACCGCTTGCATCGCCTCGGCCTCCTTGAGCGCACCGGCCGCCCAGCGTACCAGCGTCTCGCGCAAGGCTTCGATCTTGACCGGCTTGCTCAGGTAGTCATCCATGCCTGCCTCCAGGCAACGCTCGCGGTCGCCTTCGAGCGCGTTGGCCGTCAGCGCCACGATGGGCGTGTGCATCC
>NZ_CAXTBY010000226.1:0-2329 GCF_964242245.1 uncultured Methylobacterium sp.
CAGATGTGCGCCGAGCTCGACGCGATCATCAGCCAGCCCGGCCACCCGGCGGTGGTCTACTTCGTCGACGACAACTTCATCGCCAACCGCAAGGCGACGCGGGACATGCTCCCGCACCTCGTCGCGTGGCAGAGGAAGAACCACTACCCGCTCCAGTTCGCCTGCGAGGCGACGCTGAACATGGCCAAGCAACCCGAGATCCTCGCGCTGATGCGGGAGGCGAACTTCATGACCGTGTTCGTCGGCATCGAGACGCCGGAGGAGGGCGCGCTCAAGGGGATCGACAAGACCCATAACGCCGCCGTACCGATGTACGAGGCGATCGAGACCCTGAATTCCTATGGGCTCGAAGTGACGTCCGGCATCATCCTCGGCCTCGATACCGATTCCGACGGGTCCGAGCAGCGCCTGATCGACTTCATCGACCGTTCGGCGATCCCTGTGCTGACGATCAACCTGCTCCAGGCGCTGCCCAAAACCCCGCTCTGGGACCGTCTGGAGCGTGAGGGACGGCTCCTGCACGATGCAAGCCTCGAATCGAACGTGTTGTTCAAGCGCCCCCACGACACCGTGGTGTCGAGCTGGCGCCGGGCGATCGCGCACGCCTACGAGCCCGAGAACATCTTCGAGCGCTTCAAGCACCAGTGCGCGACGACCTACCCGCACCGCATCGTCACGCCGGCCAAGGGCAAGGTCACCTTCACCAACCTGCGCCGCGGCCTGATCCTCGGCTTCAACATCATCACCCGCGTCGGCCTGTTTTCCGACTACCGCAAGCCCTTCTGGAGCGCGGCGGGCTACGCGCTCAAGCGCGGGCAGATCGAGGCGGTGTTCAACATGGGCTTCGTCGCCCACCACCTGATCCGCTTCACCCGCGAGGCGCTTCGCGGCGAGCACAACGCCTCGTTCTACGCGGCCAAGGCTGCGGAGACCGAGACCGCGCGCGACCGGTCGTGGTGGAAGAACGCGCGACGCCGGTTCGTGCCGGAGCGCGAGGCGGCTTGACACACAGGCGAGACCGCTTGCCTGCGGCGGAAAAGTCGCGCCGCGGGCCTTGGCAGGCGGCTTGCTAGGCTTTATACACCGCGCTCCACGCAATTTTCATGTTCGTTAAGGAACCGACCGACCCGGTCGCGTTCCGATTGAGACGCCGCCTGGGCAACCGGGCGGCTAAGGCCGGCAGGACTTGAGGGGCTCCAAGCCCTCCAGGGCCGCGTCCGGCCATGTCCTGTCCGAGACTGCAGGCGCCGGTTCGCCGGCTTAATACCCAAGCCTGCACAGACGGGGAAGACCGCATTTTCGACGCTCCGGCCCGAGAGGGACGGGGTCAAGGTATCGGTTTGAACCATCTCAGCCCTTAGGCATCGCTCCTCAAAGGAGCGGCGTCGGGGGACAGGGCCGTGAAGCGTCGTCCAGGACGTTTTCGGCTGATTGAGGCCGAGTTCCGTTCCGGGCGGCATGTGCAACCGGCGGACCCATTCTCGGGTTCCGCTCAACCGGAGAGAGCCCCAGTGGACAGGACAGCAAAAGCTGATCTCGTCTCGACGCTCAACGGCGTGTTCGCGAAGAGCGCCGTCGTCGTCGTGGCCCACTACAAGGGCCTCACGGTCGCCGAGATGCAGAAACTGCGGTCGCAGATGAAGCTCGCCGGCGCCACCGTGCAGGTCGCCAAGAACAGCCTCGCCAGCATCGCTCTCGATGGCACGGAAGTCGCCTCCATCAAGCCCCTCCTGAAGGGCCCGACCCTGCTCGCCTATTCGCGCGATCCGGTCGCGGCCGCCAAGGTGGCGGTGGATTTCGCCAAGGCCAACGAGAAGCTCGTGATCCTCGGCGGTGCCATGGGCGCGACGGCCCTGAACCCGGACGGCGTGAAGGCGCTCGCCTCGCTGCCGTCTCTCGACGAACTGCGCGCCAAGATCGTGGGCCTTATCCAGGCTCCCGCGACCAAGATCGCTCAGGTCGTC
This sequence comes from uncultured Methylobacterium sp., assembly GCF_964242245.1. Taxonomy (NCBI): domain Bacteria; kingdom Pseudomonadati; phylum Pseudomonadota; class Alphaproteobacteria; order Hyphomicrobiales; family Methylobacteriaceae; genus Methylobacterium; species uncultured Methylobacterium sp. The sequence continues at coordinate 1,965 of NZ_CAXTBY010000226.1, forward strand.
AATGCACCGGCGGCCAAGCTCGCCCGCGTGTTCGGGGCCTATGCCACCAAGGACGAGTCCGTGGACGAGGCGGCCTGAGGCCGTTCGCCCCTTCAAACCCAACCGTTCAAACCGATATCTGGAAGGACCATCACCATGGCTGATCTTGCCAAGCTCGTCGACGACCTATCCTCGCTGACCGTTCTCGAGGCCGCCGACCTCGCCAAGATGCTCGAAGAGAAGTGGGGCGTGTCGGCCGCCGCCGCCGTTGCCTCGGTTGCCGGCCCGGCCGCCGCGGCGGCCGTCGTCGAGGAGCAGACCGAGTTCACGGTCATGCTCGCCGCCATCGGCGACAAGAAGATCGAGGTCATCAAGGAGGTCCGCGC
>NZ_CAXTBY010000227.1:0-2141 GCF_964242245.1 uncultured Methylobacterium sp.
TTCACACATCGCGCGGCGCGTTCAAATGATGCGCGGTTTCTCTCTCCCATAGGGGCTTGCGGCTTCACACATCTTGATGCCGGTGCTGCGTGGATTGGGCGAAGCGCCGGGCGGCCCCCTCTCCCCACACATCTCGGGCTTGCCCGAGATGTGCAGCTCGGATGTCCAAGTCGGGCAGGCCCGACTTGGATGGGAGAGGGCTAGGGTGAGGGGCGTGACCTCTCCGGTGCGTTCTCATCCCTCACCCCGTCCCTCTCCCGAACGGGTGATTGGACCCGCGCCCATTTCGCATCGCGTGGAGCGATGTGTGAAGCCCCAAGCCCGCAGGGGGAACAGGGAGGGGCGCGCGGATGACGGGAGCCGGCCCCTCCGAATCCATCAGCCGGAAATCATATAACACCCGGTCTCATGGGTTATCACCCATGAGGTCCCGTGGGCGACCGCTGCTCCGCAGTCGCGGGGACCGAACCTCGGCGCATGGAGAAGCCGACCGGAGGCGGCTTGATCGTGCGTCGCGCGAGACCGGTGAGGTCAGGCCCGCAGGCGGGTCCGGACCTCGCCGAGGCTGGAGCGGACCAGGGCCTGGGCGGCCTCGCCCTGCATGCGCTCGCGCAGGATCGTCTCGGAGACCCGCACCGCCGCGTCGGCGGCCGCCGCCCGCACGTCGGCCTGCGCCTTGGCCTCGGCCTGGGCGATCTTGGTCTCGGCGGCCTTGGTGCGGCGACTGATGAAGTCGTTCAGGCGCTGATGGCCCTCGGCGGCGGCCCGCTCGGCCTCCGCGCGGGCGCTCGACACGATGGTCTCGGCCTCGCGCTCGGCCTCCGCGCGGCGGCGCTTGTAATCGGCGAGCACCGCGGCGGCCTCCTCGCGCAGGCGCTTGGCCTCATCGAGTTCGTGGCGGACGCGGGTCGCGCGCCCGTCGAGGCCCTTGGTCATGATCCCGAAGCCGCCGACCTTCCAGACGATCGCCATGAAGACGACGAAGGCGACCGCGACCCAGAATTCGGCTGTCATCAACATGGTGAGTCCCTCCGGCTCAGTGCGCGATCGCGGTGGAGTCGAGGGCGCGCGCGAGGCTCGCCTGATCCGGAACCTGTCCCGTCAGCCGCTCGACGATCGCGGCGGCCGTCTCGCCGGCGATCGCGCGGACGCTGCCCATCGCCGCCTCGGTGCGGCTGCGGATCGTGGCCTCAGAGGCGGCGAGCTTCTGGTTCAACTCGGCCTCCAGCGCCTTGCGCCGGGTCTCGGCCTCGGCGGCCAGGGTGTTGCGGGTGCCCTGCGCGATCTCGCGGGCCTTGCCCTGCGCGTCCCGGAGGGATTTCGCGTAGGCCTCGCCCGCGGCGTCCGCCTCCGCCTTCATCGCCTGCGCCTGGTCGAGGTCGGCCGAGAGGCGGGCGGCGCGCTCGTGCAGGATCGCCTGGATGCGGGGCAGGGCGATTTTGTCCATCAGCCAGTAGAGCAGGCCGAAGGCGAGCGCGAGCCAGATGAGCTGCGCGAGGAAGGTGTGCGTCTCGAAGGGCGGGAAGGCGGCGGCGTGGGCGGGCTCGGCGGCCCCGGCCGGAACCATGTGGACGTCCGAGCCGGGCGGCGGCGTGGTGAGGGAATTCGGCTGCGCCATGGCTCCGTCCGTACGATCTTCGAAAGAGAGGAGGCGCCCGCGCGAGGGGCGGGGCGCGCACCGGGTTGCTCGGTCTGCGCCGCCGCGCCGGAGGGCGCCGCGGCGGTCGTCCCGCCTCAGACCGCGAAGAGCAGGAGCAGGGCGATCAGCAGCGAGAAGATGCCGAGCGCTTCCGTGAGCGCGAAGCCCAGGAGCAGCGTGGCGCGCTGGCCGTCGGCGGCAGACGGGTTGCGAAGGGCGCCCGCGAGGAACTGGCCGAACAGGTTGCCGAGGCCGATGCCCGCGCCGGCCATGCCGAGGCAGGCGAGGCCGGCGCCGATGTACTTCGCAGCAACGGGATCCATGTAAAAACTCCTGAAGTGTCTTGAGCGTGCGTCGTGCGCCGCGGGTGGAGCCGGCCGTCAGTGGCCGGGGTGAAGGGCGTCGTTCAGGTAGATCGCCGTCAGCGTCGCGAAGACGTAGGCTTGCAGCGCCGCCACGAGGAATTCGAGGGCGGTCAGCGCGATCGTCAGGAACAGCGGGA
>NZ_CAXTBY010000228.1:0-2140 GCF_964242245.1 uncultured Methylobacterium sp.
CTCGCTTGAATCACAACCTACTCAAATCACACAACTTGTTGCCGAACAGACACTAGCGGCCGGCAAGGCGACGAGCAGACCGACAAGCTCGTCGCCGCGTTCCGCGCGCTCGTCGAGAGCGTCACGATCCATCCGGACGCGCCGCATCGGGGATTCGAGGTGGAGGTGAGGGGCAGGTTGTCCGAATTGATCGGCGAACCGGCGTTCCCGGCAGGCCGAGACAGTGGGGGATCGGTGGTGCCGCAAGAGGGATTCGAACCCCCGACCCCCTCATTACGAATGAGGTGCTCTACCAGCTGAGCTATTGCGGCATGGCCCGACGGCGCGCGTGGCGGAGCGTCGAGGCCCTGTGGAATAGCCGCCCGGTCCGTCCTTGGCAAGGCGCGATGCAAGGCGCGATGCAGGGGGGACACGCTGGCGCGCCGAGCGGTTCCCGGAGCCGCCGCCCGCTTGACGGGATCGTGCGGCGGGGGAAGGGTCGACGAACCCGCGAGGGCGGGCCCCGGAGCACCTGATGTCGCTGATCGCACGCCTGCGGGCCTACGCCGCCGACGCCCTCGGCGTCGGCGCGCCCGACGCGGCGCCCGACGACGCGCACCTTGCCGCCATCGCGCTCCTGGTCCACGTCGCCCGCGTCGACGGAATCCTCGCGCCGTCCGAATCCGTGCGGCTCGCCCGGCTCGTGCAGGGGCGCTACGCGTCGAGCCCCGAGGCGGCCGAGGCCCTGATCGCCCGTGCCGCCGCCTTCGATGCCGAGACCCGGGACGTGGCGAGCCTCGTCGAGATGATCCCGCACGCCACCGACGCCGGCGAGCGGGGCCGGCTCCTCGCGATGGCCTGGGCGGTGGCCGGGGCCGACGGCACCGTCGACGAGTTCGAGGAGGCGCTGGTCTGGCGGCTCGGCAAGCTCCTCGGCTTCGACGAGGCGGCGATCGCGCGGGCGCGCGGCGCGGGCCTCTCGGAGCGGTACCCCGAGCCCGACGCGGGCGCCGGCCCGGCATGAGGCGCCGGCGCGGGCGATGATCGCGAGCCTGACGCTGATCCTGCTGGCGCAGCTCCTCGGCGAGGCCGCCGCCCTCGGCGCCGGATGGCCGGTGCCCGGCCCCGTGCTCGGCATGGCCCTGATGCTGGGCTTCCTCGTCCTGCGCGACCGGGCGCCCTCGCGCCTGCCCCGCCTGCTGCCCAGGCCCCTGACCGACGGAACCCTGGAGGCGACCGGCCGCGGGCTGCTTGCCAACCTGTCGCTGATGTTCGTGCCGGCGGGCGCCGGCATCGTCGGGCGCCTGGACGTGGTGCAGGCGCAAGGGGTGCGGCTCGCCCTCGTCGTCCTGGTCTCGACGGCGGCGGCCCTCGTGGCGACCGTCCTGGTCTTCCTCGGCGCCGCGCGCCTGATGGCGCGGATGGGCGCGGACGGAGGAGACGCGTGAGCGGCGAGTTCGCGGTCTGGGTCTACCTCGCGCGCACGCCGCTGCTGTGGCTGACGGTGACGCTCGCCGCCTACCTCGCCGCCGACCGGATCTCGGCCGCGACCGGGCGGCACCCGGTGGCCAACCCGGTGCTGATCGCCATCGCGATCACCGGCACGGTGCTCGCCGCGACCGGCACGCCCTACGCGACCTACTTCGACGGCGCGCAGTTCGTCCACTTCCTGCTCGGGCCCGCGACGGTGGTGCTGGCCCTGCCCCTCTACGAGCACCGGGCGACGGTGATGCGCGCGCTCGTGCCGATGCTGGCGGCGCTCGCCGCCGGCTGCGCGGTGGCGCTCGGCTCGACGATCGGGCTCGCGCGCCTGCTCGGCATCCCCGAGGGCGTGATCGTCTCGCTCGCGCCGAAATCCGTCACCTCCGGCGTCGCCATGGGCATCTCGGCGGCGCTCGGCGGCGATCCGACGCTCACCGCCGTGCTGGTGATGCTGACGGGGATCGTCGGCGCGATCCTGGTGACGCCGCTGATGAGCCTGATGCGCATCCGCGACATGCGCGCCCGCGGCTTCGCGGTGGGGCTTGCCGCCCACGGCGTCGGCACCGCCCGCGCCTTCCAGGTGAGCGAGGTCGCGGGCACCTTCGCCGGCATCGCCATGGGCCTGAACGCCTTCCTCACCGCGATCCTCGTGCCGCTGGCCCTGCGCATCCTGTCCTGA
>NZ_CAXTBY010000229.1:0-2073 GCF_964242245.1 uncultured Methylobacterium sp.
CGCCAGGGCTGGGCGATCCTCTCCGCCATGGGCGTGCTGTTCCTGGCCGGCGTCGTGGTCACCTACGCCGCGGAAGGGTCCGGCACGCCGCTCCTGCACGGGCTCGGCCTGGAGGGCGGCAACATGGAGGGCAAGGAGGTCCGCTTCGGCATCTCCGCCTCGGCGCTGTTTGCCGTCATCACCACCGCCGCCTCCTGCGGCGCGGTCAACGCCATGCACGACTCGTTCACCGCGCTCGGCGGCATGATCCCGCTGATCAACATGCAGCTCGGCGAGATCATCATCGGCGGCGTCGGCGCCGGCCTCTACGGGATGCTGATCTTCGTCATCATCGCGATCTTCGTGGCCGGCCTGATGGTCGGGCGCACCCCCGAGTACCTCGGCAAGAAGATCGAGGCGAACGAGGTCAAGATGGCGATGCTCGGCATCCTGTGCCTGCCGCTGATGATGCTCGGCGGCACGGCGGTGGCGACCGTGGTCGCGGCGGGCCTCGCCGGTCCGGCCAACGCCGGCCCGCACGGCTTCTCGGAGATCCTCTACGCCTACACGTCGGCGGCCGCCAACAACGGCTCGGCCTTCGGCGGGCTGACCGCCAACACCCTGTTCTACAACTCGACGCTCGCCATCGGCATGCTGGTGGGGCGGTTCTTCGTGAAGATCCCGGTACTGGCCATCGCCGGGGCGCTCGCGGCCAAGAAGACCGTGCCGGCCTCCGCGGGCACCTTCCCGACCCACGGCGGCCTGTTCATCGGGCTGCTGGTCGGCGTGATCCTGATCATCGGCGGGCTGACCTTCTTCCCCGCGCTGGCGCTCGGACCCATCGTCGAGCACCTCGCGAGCGTGGCCGGCCAGACCTTCGCGACGGGGGGTTGAGATGCGCGACGGTCCCCATCACCCCTTGCCTCACCAAGCCTCGCCCCATCACGCCGCGCCCATAGCCCTGCGGCGCGGGCTCGGGAGCCATCGCCCACGGCCGTCGGTTCCCGGCCGTTCGCGTTCCTCCGGCCCCGTCCGGATCTCCGACCTGATCCTGGCGATGCTGAGCCTGACCCTGCTGGGCGCCCTCGGCCTCATGGCCGGCGCCGCTCTCCTCGGCCGCGCTTTCTCTCCTTAGTGGTCGCCTCTCCTTCATGTGAGCCGGTCCCCGCCGCGCTGGAAAACGCTTCGGGCCACTGAGCCTCCGGCCCCTCCCCTCCTTCCGGACACCTGCCATGGCCCGCCAGACCACCAAGCTGTTCAGCGCCGCCCTCGTCGGACCCGCGCTCGTCGGCGCGCTCGCCAAGCTCGACCCGCGCGTGATGATCAAGAATCCGGTGATGTTCGTGGTCGAGGTGGTGGCAGCCCTCACCACGGTCCTGTTCGTACGCGACGTGCTGACCGGGGGCGCCAACCTCGCCTTCTCCGGCCAGATCATCCTGTGGCTGTGGTTCACCGTGCTGTTTGCCAACTTCGCCGAGGCCATCGCGGAGGGACGCGGCAAGGCGCAGGCCGACAGCTTGCGGCGCACCCGCACCGAGACCATGGCCAAGCGCCTGACCGGCCAGGGCCGGGCCTTCGACACGGTGCCCGGCAACGGCCTGAAGGTCGGCGATGTCGTCCTCGTCGAGGCCGGCGACATCATCCCGTCGGACGGCGAGGTGATCTGGGGCGTGGCCTCGGTCAACGAGGCCGCGATCACCGGAGAATCCGCCCCCGTGATCCGCGAATCCGGCGGCGACCGCTCGGCGGTGACCGGCGGCACGCAGGTGCTCTCCGACGAGATCCAGGTGCGGATCACGGCAGCCGCCGGCTCGACCTTCGTCGATCGGATGATCGCGCTCGTCGAAGGCGCCGCGCGCCAGAAGACCCCGAACGAGATCGCGCTGAACATCCTACTCGCCGGGCTGACGATCATCTTCGTCTTCGCGGTTGCCTCGATCCCGAGCTTCGCCTCCTACGCCGGCGGGTCCATCCCGCTCATCGTCCTCGTGGCGCTGTTCGTGACGCTCATCCCGACCACCATCGGCGCGCTGCTGTCGGCCATCGGCATCGCCGGCATGGACCGGCTGGTGCGCTTCAACGTGCTGGCGATGT
>NZ_CAXTBY010000230.1:0-2023 GCF_964242245.1 uncultured Methylobacterium sp.
AGCGCCGCCACGAGGAATTCGAGGGCGGTCAGCGCGATCGTCAGGAACAGCGGGAGGGGCGATAGCACGCTCCAAGCGCCGGCGGAAAGCAGGCCCACGACGAAGAACGCGAAGATTTTCATGGCGATGTGGCCGGCGAGCACGTTGGCAAACAGTCGGACCGACAGGCTGATCGGGCGCGAGATGAACGAGATGACCTCGATCGGCACCAGCAGCGCCAGCAGGGGCTTGGGCACGCCGGACGGCACGAACAGGCCGAAGAAGTGCGCGCCGTGCTTCATCACGCCGTAGATCACCACGACCGAGATCACCAGGGCGGCGAGCCCGAAGGTCACGACGAGGTGGCTAGTCACCGCGAAGGCGTAGGGGATCATGCCGAACAGGTTCAGGATCAGCACGAACATGAACAGCGAGAACACCAGCGGCATGAAGCGCCGGCCGCCGTCGCCGGTGGCCTGATGCAGCGTGTCGGCGATGAACTCGTAGAAGATCTCGGCCAGGGACTGCATGCGGCCCGGAACCACGGACCGGCTCGAGGTCGCGACGATGGTGAGCAGCGCGATGATGCCGACGGCGGCGAACATGTAGAGCGCCGACTGAGTGAACGCGAGTTCCTGGTTGCCGAGATGCCCGAACGGCAGGATCGATTTGAGCTCGAACTGATGGATCGGGTCCGGTCGCAACGCGACCTGATGAACCGGCTCGATGCTGCCCGCCATGCCTCTATCCGCCCTCAGGTAACGTGGCCGGCGGCCTGAATGGCCGGACCGGTCCGTGGTCGAAAATTCCGGCCGCCCTCACGGATCGCGCGGCGCGTCCCGGCCGGAACGGGGCCCGGCGAAACCGGAAGCCCGCATCACGTTGAAGACGCCCGCGACGAAGCCCAGCATCAGGAGGACGATCAGCCCCCAGGGTTTCGTCCCGAGCATCCGATCGAAGATCCAGCCGAGCACGCCCCCCGCGATCACGCCCGCGACGAACTCCGTGGAGAGCGTCATCGCCTGCCCGAGGGAGGACGGGCTTCCGGACGACCCTGAACGCGACGAAGGGGCGGGAGAGGCCGGCGGCCGCTTCCGTTCGATCTGCGTCTCGAGACGTCGGAGCCTCGCGGAGAGTTCGCTATCGGGCGACGAAGCCGGTCCTTTGCCTCCCTCGTCCCTTGCGTCGTTGCCGCTCACGGCGAGGACTCACAATCGGCGAGAGGCTGGAGAACCGGCTCGAATGCCCCCTTCAAGCGCGGCGCACCATAGTTTCGCCCTCCCAGGGTGTCAAGGCAGCAAGCGCCAAGCTTAAACCATTCCAGACATTGCGAAAAACCGGGTTCGCGCGGACCCTCGCGCGAGGCGGCCGCGTCGGGTGGCGGGCGGCACGATCAGGCGCCCAGGATCGGCTTGATCACCTTCTCCAGGCCCTCGACCGTCATCTCGCCGGTGTAGCGCTCGCCGTTGATGAAGAAGGTCGGCGTCGAGTCGACCTTGAAGGTGTCGAGCCCGCGGCTCTTCACGGCGTTGACGGCGGCGTAGAGCTTCTGGTCCTTGAGGCAGGCCTCGAACTTCTCCTTCGAGAACCCGGCTTGGCGCAGCATCTGCTCCAGGGCGTCGACGGGCTTCTGCGTGAAGGCCCAGGCCGGCTGCTGGTCGAACAGCAGGTCGGTGATCGGATAGTACTTCGCGTCGCCGTCGCAGCGCGCCAGCATGAAGGCGGCGGTCGCCAGGGGGTCGAGGGGGAACTCGCGCAGGGTGAAGCGCACCTTGCCGGCGTCGATGTAGCGCTCCTTCAGGGTCGGGTAGGTGGCGCGGTGGAAGGCGGCGCAATGCGAGCAGGTCATCGAGGCGTACTCGATGACCGTGACCTTGGCGTCCTTGGGCCCGAGCCAGACGTCGCCGAGGGGGCCCGGCTGCATCAGGCCCTCGACCGGCACGCCCTCGGCGAGAGCCGCGAGCGAGAATTTCGGAAGGATGAGGCCCGCGCCGATGGCGAGGCCCGTGGCTTTCAAAGCGTCGCGCCGGGTGATCATGGCCGT